>NZ_QOZT01000066.1:0-22312 GCF_003345135.1 Acidovorax sp. BoFeN1 | reverse complement strand
AACAGGACAGTGAAACGACTTTGCGCCGATGATAGTGCGGGTTCCCGTGTGAAAGTAGGTCATCGTCAGGCTCTTACAGCCCAGCAACGCCCCCCTCTGTGATCAGAAGGGGGCGTTTCTGCTTTGGCAGTACGCACTTTATTTATAGTGAAACGAAGCGGTAACCCTGTCAGCAGAGAGCTATGCAACTTCAAGATATTTTGTACTCCCAAGGGTTTGGTACTCGCCGTGTATGCGCGGGCTTGGTGCAACATGGGTGGGTAGAGACTGCTCGCCTGGATCCTCTCGCTCCCTTCATCCCCTGTACCGAGGCAACGCTGGATCTCGACATTGCTGACCTGCGGTTGCGTGTTCAGGGGGTGGAGTGGCCCTATCACGCCAAAGCTTATGTGATGCTGCACAAGCCTGCGGGCACGGAGTGTTCGCAGAAACCGTCTACGTATCCAAGCATCTACACTTTGCTTCCAGCACCGCTGCGGCAGCGCCCGTGCAAGAGTGCCATTCAGGGTGTGCAAGCTGTGGGACGTCTTGATCAGGATACGACCGGCCTTTTGTTACTCAGCGATGATGGGCAATTCATCCATCGCATGAGCTCACCGAAAAAGCATGTGCCCAAGGTCTACCGTGTGGTGACCAAACATCCTGTGGACGATCAGCAAATTGAGAGACTGTTGGCAGGCGTTGTGCTGGATGATGACCCCAAACCCGTGCGTGCCGCCGCCTGCATTGCTGTAGGCAGCGATTGTCTGGATCTCACCCTGACAGAAGGAAAGTACCACCAGGTTAAGCGTATGCTGGCCGCTGTGGGGAATCGCGTTGAGGCGTTGCATCGCTCGCGGATCGGAACACTTGAACTTCCCTCTGACTTGGCCCCGGGACAGTGGAAATGGCTTTCTTCCGCTGACCTGCTGAAGCTGACACCCACTTCCTGAGGGGGGCACGATGGGACAGATTGCCGGAGTACGCTGAAGCCCGGGGTATGCTAATGAACATGGGACTCTTGGTTGATTCTTTCTGGCGTGCGGCGGTGTATTGCTTGCGCCCGCGCGTGATCATGCTGTCGTTGGCGCCCTTGCTGCTGATCGGGGTGCTGGGCGGTGCCTGGGGCTATTTTTACTGGGATGGCGCTGTAAGGGGCATGCGCTCGTTGCTGGAGTCTTCTAGTCTGCTCACGACCTTTTGGGGTTGGCTGCAGACTTGGGGCGTGGGTGACGTGACCGCAGTCGTGGCGCCTCTCATGGTTATTCTGGCGGTGACACCCGTATTGGTGGTGTTTTCGCTGCTGGCGGTAGCGCTGCTGATGACACCTGCGTTGGTCGCACTGGTAGCGCAACGCCGTTTTCCCCATCTCGAACGAAAGAAGGGTGGCTCATTCTGGGCGAGCGCAGTGTGGTCACTGGGCTCCAGCTTTTTGGCGGTTCTTGCACTGGTAGTGTCTGTGCCATTGTGGCTGGTGCCGCCTTTGGTGCTGGTACTGCCGCCGTTGATCTGGGGTTGGCTGACCTACCGTGTGATGGCGTTTGATGCGCTGGCTGAACATGCCAGCAAGGAAGAGCGCCGTGAGATTTTGCAACGCCATCGAACCCGTTTATTGGGGATTGGCATATTGACCGGGTATTTGGGGGCTGCGCCAAGTCTTGTATGGGCCTCGGGGGTTATTTTTGCCGCCGCTTTTTTCATTTTGGTGCCACTGGCGATCTGGATTTACACCCTGGTTTTTGCGTTTTCGTCCCTCTGGTTTGCACACTATTGCCTTGCCGCTCTGGAGCGTTTGCGTTCTGAGGGTAGTGCGCTGTCTGCATCGGTTGTCCCTGTCGGCGATCCAGCCGCTGTTGCCATTGCGGCCAGTTCTGACTTCACCCCTGCCGCCTTCACTTCAGAAAACAAAATGCCATGAATTCGCATATCGGCCTGATCATCGTGGGGGATGAAATTCTCTCGGGCAAGCGTGCTGACAAGCACATGCCAAAGGTCATCGAGTTGCTGTCAGCGCGCGGACTGGCCCTGTCGTATGCCGACTACGTGGGCGACTGCCCCGAGCGCATCACGGCCACGCTGCACCGTGCATTCTCGTCAGCCGATATCGTCTTCTCGTGCGGCGGGATTGGCGCCACCCCCGACGACCACACGCGCCAGTGCGCGGCAAGGGCGTTGGGTGTGGATCTGGTGTTGCACCCCCAGGCCGAGGTGCTTATCCGCGAGCGCATGCAGGACACCGCCCGCGAGCAGGGCGTGCCTTACGAGACAGATCGGCCGGACAACGTACATCGCCTCAATATGGGGGTGTTCCCGGAGGGCGCACGCATTGTGCCCAACCCTTACAACAAAATCCCTGGTTTCAGCTGCAACGGCCCCGGAGGCGGCGCAGTGCATTTCGTGCCGGGATTCCCGGTGATGGCATGGCCCATGATCGAGTGGGTGCTGGACCATGAATACCCACACCTTTTCAATCGGTCTCCGCAGACAGAGCAGTCTGTCATTGTCTTTGGTGCCATGGAGTCGGCGCTCGCACCCCTGATGGAGCGCATTGAGCAGCAGCACCCCGACATCCGGGTATTCAGTCTGCCCAGCGTCGATCATCCACAATACGGGCGCCACATAGAATTGGGCGTGAAGGGACCTGCAGCGGACGTTCCGGCCGCTTGGACAGATTTGCTGGCGGGGTTGCACGATGTTGGTGCGAATTGCGGCCCTGAATTGGTGCGAAAACTCCGGTAGTCGTCTTTGCACGCTTGCGTGCACTGTTTTGGTGAGGCGGGGTGCCGAAGTACTCTTGTATCACCTTGAGTGCTCCGTCCCTGTGCATGAAAGCACTGACCTGGCACGCAAACTGCTTTTCGTTTGGAAGATTTTTTAACAAGCGCTTTACCCAGGAGAACCTGATGGCCAAGACCGTTGCAGACGTGATGAAACTGGTGAAGGAAAACGAAGTCAAATTCGTAGACTTCCGCTTTACCGATACCCGTGGCAAACAGCACCACACCACGGTGCCCGTCTCGCATTTTGACGAAGACAAGTTTATTTCGGGCCATGCCTTTGACGGCTCTTCAATTGCCGGATGGAAGGGGATCGAAGCCTCCGATATGCAGCTGATTCCCGACCCGAATTCGGCCAATATCGACCCGTTTTTCGAAGAAACGACGCTGATCCTGACCTGTGACGTGATCGAGCCCAGCGATGGGAAGTCGTATGACCGCGATCCCCGCTCGGTCGCCAAGCGGGCCGAAGCCTACCTGAAGGCCTCTGGTCTGGGTGACACGGCATTCTTCGGTCCCGAGCCCGAGTTCTTCATTTTCGACGGCGTGCGCTGGAGCACCGAGCCCAACAACACCTTCTACGAAATCGAAGAGTACGAAGCACCGTGGAACACCGGCGCCAAGCTTGAAGGTGGCAACCGGGGGCACCGTCCCACGGTCAAGGGTGGTTACTTCCCCGTGCCGCCGGTCGACAGCACGCAAGACATGCGCGCTGAAATGTCGCTGATCCTCGAATCTCTGGGCATTCCGGTTGAAGTGTTCCACCACGAAGTGGCGGGTGCAGGCCAGAACGAAATCGGCACGCGTTTTAGCACCTTGGTCGAACGCGCCGACTGGACCATGCTGCAAAAGTATGTGATCCATAACGTTGCCAATGCCTACGGCAAGACCGCCACCTTCATGCCCAAGCCCTACCACGGTGACAACGGTTCGGGTATGCATGTGCACCAGTCGGTCTGGAAAGACGGCAAAAACCTGTTCGCAGGCGACGGCTATGCAGGTCTGTCGGACTTTGCGCTGTACTACATCGGCGGCATCATCAAGCACGCCCGTGCGCTGAACGCCATCACCAACCCCGGCACCAACAGCTACAAGCGCCTGGTGCCCCACTTCGAAGCACCGGTGAAGCTGGCTTATTCGGCCAAGAACCGTTCTGCCTCGATCCGCATTCCTTACGTGGCCAACCCCAAGGGTCGCCGTGTGGAAGCCCGCTTCCCCGATCCGCTCATGAACCCCTACCTGGGCTTTGCCGCCCTGCTGATGGCGGGTCTGGACGGCGTGGAAAACAAGATCCATCCCGGCGAAGCGGCCACGAAGGATCTGTACCATCTGCCGCCGGAAGAAGACAAGTTGGTGCCGACTGTGTGCCACAGTCTCGACCAAGCGCTGGAAGCGCTGGACAAGGACCGCGGCTTCCTGACCAAGGGTGGTGTGTTCTCCGAGAGCATGATCGACGCCTACATCGAGCTGAAGATGACCGAAGTCACGCGTTTTCGCATGGCCGTGCATCCGGTCGAATACGACATGTACTACTCGCTGTAATCGCCTGCCCGCAGGCCATCGCATCCAAAGGCGGCGCAAGCCGCCTTTTTTCATGGTGCCACGGTAGGTTGGGGGCTGGATCCGGAACCAAGCCATCATCTGTTGCATCCTTCCACAATAGCCTGTGGCGGCTACGGCTGCCCAATTGGTGATGCGCGGTGATTAGGGGATACTCAACAACACCCCTGCCTAGCAAGTGCGAGGAAACTGAATGAAAAAAACGCTCACTACCCTGATAGTCATCGCTGCCATGGCACCCGCCGCTTGGGCGCAGGACCGCATTTATCGCTGCGGCAACGAATACACCAACAACGCCGCACAGGCCAAGGAGCGCGGCTGCAAGCTGGTCGAGGGCGGAAACGTCACCGTGATACAGGGTGTCCGCCCCAGCCCCAAGGCATCGGGCGCTGCGGCGCCGAGTGGGGCCACCGCCTCGCCAGCCGGAGCCCCTCGGATCGACAACAACGACCAGCGCGCCCGCGATGCCGATGCGCGTGCCATTCTGGAGTCCGAGCTGCGCAAGGCCGAGGCGCGCCATGCCGATTTGTTGAAGGAATACAACGACGGCGCACCCGTGCGCAATGCGCTGGAGTTGCGCAATCCCCAGCTTTACATGGAGCGCACTGCCGAGCTCAAGGCGAGCGTGGCGCGCAGCGAGAGTGATCTGGCCGGAATCCGGCGTGAACTGGCACGCGTCGCCCCCTCCAGCGGTGCAAAGTAAACAGGGTGGAGCGCTCGGTGCCTGATTCACTCGCAGCAGAAACAGAGCGCTTTCACTCGCTGGACCTGATGTCCACACTGGTGGCGGTGCTGCGCTCGGACGGTGCCGTGCAGTTTGCCAATGCGGCGCTGGAGAACACGCTGGGTTTGTCGCGGCGCACGCTGGAAGGGGCAGATTTTTCTTCTTTCTTTACCGACCCGGCGCTGCTGCAGACGGCATTGGCCGGTGCGCGCGGCAGGGACTTTGCTGCGCTCCGCTATGAAGCCAGCCTCAAGCGCCTGCACCAGGAGCCTGTGCCCGTGCATGTCAACGTGGCCGATGCCGAGCAGGTGGGCGAAATTCTGGTGGAGCTATGGCCCCTGGAACAGCACGCCCGCCAGGATCGCGAAGAGCGCCTGCGCGACCAGGCCCAGGCCAACAAGGAACTGATTCGCAACCTGGCCCACGAAATCAAAAATCCCCTGGGTGGCATCCGTGGTGCGGCGCAGTTGCTGGAGATGGAGCTGGAAAGCCGCGAGCTCACCGAATACACCCAGGTCATCATCCATGAGGCCGACCGCCTGCAAAGCCTCGTAGACCGGCTGCTGGCGCCGCACCGTCACCCGCATCTGGTGGGAGACGTCAACATCCATGAGGTGTGCGAGCGCGTGCGCTCGCTGGTGCTCGTCGAGTATCCGCAGGGCCTCAAGGTGCAGCGCGACTACGACACCTCCATCCCCGAGTTCCGTGGTGACCGTGCGCAGCTCATTCAGGCGCTGCTCAATGTGGTGCAAAACGCTGCCCAGGCCCTTACAGAGCGCATTGCTGCGGGGGACGCGGTGATCACGCTGCGCACCCGCGTGGCCCGACAGGTAACGTTTGGTCGCCAGCGCTATCGGTTGGCACTGGAATTGCATGTCATCGACAACGGACCGGGCGTGCCCGATGCCATCAAGGAGCGTATTTTTTACCCTCTGGTGTCGGGCCGGGACGGCGGATCAGGGCTGGGGCTTACGTTGGCGCAAACCTTCGTGCAGCGCCACCATGGGTTGATCGAATGCGACAGCGTACCGGGTCGCACCGATTTCCGATTCCTGATCCCCTTGCCTTGACAGCGCATGATGGTCCCTGACACGCAACCACAGGGAAGGTAAGAAAAACATATGAAGCCGATCTGGATAGTAGATGACGACCCCTCGATCCGCTTCGTCCTGGAAAAGGCGCTGGCCCGCGAGAACCTGCCCACGCGCAGCTTTACGAACCCCCGCGAAGTGCTGGAGGCACTGACCCAGATCCCCGTGGGCGACCCCGCGCGGCAAGGCCCCCAGATTCTGGTCAGTGACATCCGTATGCCCGGTGGCTCGGGGTTGCAGTTGCTGGAAAAGGTGCGCGAATTGCAGCCAGGGCTGCCCGTCATCATCATGACGGCGTATTCCGATCTTGACAGCGCCGTCTCGGCCTTTCAGCGCGGAGCTTTTGAATACCTGCCCAAGCCGTTCGATCTGCCCAAGGCCGTGGAGCTGATCCGCCGTGCAGTCGAAGAAAGCCAGCGCGAGGAAGTCACCGAAGAGCGCCAAGCCGTCAACGCGGAAATGCTGGGCCAGGCGCCCGCCATGCAGGACGTGTTCCGTGCTATCGGCCGACTGAGCCAGAGCCAGGTCACTGTGCTGATCACGGGTGAATCGGGATCGGGCAAAGAGCTGGTGGCCCGTGCCCTGCACAAGCATTCGCCCTGCGCAGACGGCCCCTTTGTGGCCATCAACACGGCAGCCATCCCGAAGGACCTGCTCGAATCCGAGTTGTTTGGCCACGAGCGCGGCGCCTTCACGGGTGCACAAACCCAGCGGCGCGGCCGATTCGAGCAGGCCGAGGGCGGCACGCTGTTTCTTGATGAAATCGGCGACATGCCGTTTGATCTGCAAACCCGCCTGCTGCGCGTGCTGTCGGACGGCCAGTTTTACCGCGTGGGCGGCCACGCGGCCGTGAAGGCGCATGTGCGCGTGATTGCTGCCACCCACCAGGACCTGGAAAAGCGCGTCAAGGAAGGCGGCTTTCGCGAAGACTTGTTCCACCGCCTCAACGTGATCCGCCTTCGTCTGCCTGCGCTGCGCGAGCGGCACGAGGACGTACCCATGCTCACGCGCCACTTTTTGCAGCAAAGCGCGCGTCAGCTGGGTGTAGAGCCCAAGCGCATTGCCGAATCGGCCCTCGCGCGGCTGGAACAGTTTGCGTTTCCGGGCAACGTGCGCCAGCTGGAGAACATCTGCCACTGGCTGACGGTGATGGCGCCAGCCCAGGTGATCTCGCTCCAAGACCTGCCGCCCGAGGTGCTGGAAGCGCCCGTTTACCAGCCGACCACGCGCGGCGTGCCGGGGCCTGCCGCGGCGGTGGTGGCCGAGCGCCACGAGTCCCTTGAGGTTGCGACCATTGCAACGGTGGCTTCGGGCACAGCGACTGAATCGGTACCTCAAGCTACTGCCGGGTCGGGCGCAACCCACCTTTCCAGGGACGATGGGGCGGCGCCGGTCAACGGGTATGGCGGGGCCAATGTCACTATCAATGGCACGGCAAATGGCACAACAAACGGTGGCTGGGAGCACGCGCTGGAAAGCGAAGCACAAAGGCTGCTGGCGGGCGGTCAGCCCGAGGTGTGGGATGCCCTCACGCGGCGGTTTGAATCGCGCCTGATCCGCACTGCGCTGGCAGCCACGCATGGCCGGCGCATGGAGGCTGCGCAGCGGCTGGGCATAGGCCGCAACACCATCACTCGCAAGATCCAGGAGCTGGGGCTTGATGCGCCGGATGAGGGGTAAATAGCCTTCGTACGCTTGTGTGGCAAGCGCTTGTAGCTATTAATAAGATAGTGAGTTGACACGCTCTGCCAGCGGGGCAGGGTGGTGTCCAAAGGCAACGCGCTGGGCGGGCGTGCCATGCGGGCATCGTCCTACAGGCATGTTCTCCATGGGCCGACCCGCGGGGCCGCTCTCGCTTCTGACAATGAAATCACTGTTAACCAACCGGAGATTTTCATGTCGGAATACAACCAGGCCAACCGTGACCCCCTGACCAACGAACCGGGTGCACACCCCGTCGGAACCGGGCTGGGCGCTGCCATGGGTGGAGCCGCCACCGGTGCTGCCGTGGGCGCAATGGCGGGCCCAGCCGGGGCGGCTGTGGGCGGTGTGGTCGGCGCCGTCGCAGGTGGGCTTGCAGGCAAGGCCGCTGCTGAGGCGCTGAACCCTACCCATGAAGACGCGTACTGGCGCGATGCCTATTTGCGTGAACCCTATTACGTCAGTGGCCGCACCTACGAGCAATACCAGCCCGCTTATGAGCTGGGCTGGAGCTCGGTGACCCGCTACGACGGTGACTTTGACGCCATCGAGCCGCGCCTGGCCGATGACTGGCGCGCCCGCCATGCCGATTCTGGTCTGTCGTGGACCGATGTGCGTCCCGCCACGCGCGCAGCGTGGGACCGCGCAGCGCGGGTTCGTTCGGCGCAGGTGGTTGACCAAGATGGCGTGATCAGTGTGCTGAACGATTTGCTTGAATCGTGCCGCGACGGCGAATACGGCTTCAAGGCCTGCGCCGAAAACACAGACGCCGCCGACCTGAAGGAAATTTTCAACCGGCACGCGCGCGAATGTGCGGTGGCTGCCGCTGAATTGGAGCGTGAAGTCCGCACCCGGGGTGGCGAGCCTGCCAGCGGTGGCACAGTGGCCGGTGCGCTGCATCGGGGCTGGGTGTCGGTCAAGACAGCGCTGAGCACGCAGGACGACAAGGCCGTGCTGGAAGAGTGCGAGCGAGGAGAAGACGCTGCCGTGGCGCGTTACCGGGCGGCCCTCAAAGCCACGCTGCCCTTTGAAGTGCGCGCCCTGATCGAGCGCCAGGCCCAGGGAGCCCGGCGCAATCACGATGAAGTCCGGGCGCTGCGCGATCGCTTCGCCGCCGTGTCGCGCTAACTGAGCAAAGCGCCGATGCCGTGGGTATCGGTGCACATTGCGGCGGCCTGCGTTGCCATCGCAAGGCGTCGTGCGCGGCTTTGCCTGCAATCCTCAGCCCAATGTCACCACTACCGGAGCGTGGTCACTTGGCTGGGGGTTTTTGCGTGGGGCGCGGTCGATGGTGCAGGCGCTCACCGAGCCGCGCAAGGCCTCACTCACCAGAATGTGGTCGATGCGCAGGCCCCGGTTTTTCTGAAAGCCCAGCATCCGGTAGTCCCACCACGAATAGCTTTTTTCGGGCTGCTCGAACATGCGGTAGGCATCTGTCAGCCCCAGCGCCAGCAGGGCCTGGAAGTGCGCCCGCTCTTCAGTGGTGTGGTGAATGGTTTCGCGCAGACCCACGGGGTCATAAGAGTCGCGGTCTTGCGGCGCCACGTTGAAGTCACCCACCAATACCAGGCGCGGATGCGCTGTCATTTCGGCGCGCACCATGTCCTGCAGTGCCTGCAGCCAGCGCATCTTGTAGGCAAACTTTTCGGAGCCCGGCTCCTGTCCATTCACAAAATAGCCATTGATCAACCGCAGCGGGCCTGTGGGGGTGTCCAGCGTGGCAGCGATCACGCGGGCCTGCTCGTCCCCAAAGCCCGGAATGTTGCGCACCACATCGCGCAGCGGGTGGCGGCTCAAAATCGCAACGCCGTTGTAGGTTTTTTGCCCGAAGGCGGCCGCTTCATAGCCCGCGGCCTGGAGCGCATCGTGCGGAAACTTGTCGTCGGTGAGCTTGAGCTCTTGCAGGCACAGCGCGTCCACCGGGTTGGCGGCCAGCCATTGAAGCACCTGGGGCAGGCGCACCGACAGAGAATTCACGTTCCAGGTGGCAATTTGCATGGTTTTTGGCCTTTAGCCCTTATCCATTAAGCGCTATTAGCTATCAATAAATGAGTGATTGGTGTTGAAGGTGCTGCGCTGTCAGGCGGCGCGCACGTAGCGTACAAAGCTGAACGGCACCCCGCTGGCGCTGGTGTGGTCCTCGCGTGCGGCTTCGGTCCATTCGGGGCCGAGCACGGGCGCGTAAGCATCGCCGTCCACGTTTTGCGCAATTTCGGTGACTTCGATGCGCTGGGCCAGTGGCAGGGCCTGGGCGTAGATTTGCGCGCCGCCCATCACCCACACGGTTTCAGAAGAAGCACAAAACTGTAGCGCCTCGCGCAGGCTGGATGCGCGCTGCACGCCATCTTGATGCCAATCGGGCTGGCGCGTGATGACGATGTTGATGCGCCCCGGCAGGGGGCGAAAGCGCTCGGGCAGCGAGTCCCAGGTCTTGCGCCCCATGATGACCGGGCAGCCCAGCGTGAGGCGTTTGAAATGCGCCAGGTCTTCCGGCAAGTGCCAGGGCATGGTGCCGTCCTTGCCGATGACTCCATTGGCGGCGCGCGCGTAGATGAGAGCGATGTCCATGTGGTTGTCCATTCATCAAACGCTGTATCGGCTGCGTAAGAAACCGGCGCGCCGCAGTCCAGTGCCGCCGCGCAAGGGCCGCCCCGCCGCGCTGGCGGCGTCCCCCTGCCCGAGGCGCGCAGCGCAGCGAGAGCGGGGGGAAGGCGCCGAAGGCGACTCAGGGGGGTGCTTCACTTCACACTGCCACGGGGGCTTTGATGGCCGGGTGGTGCTCATAGCCGACAACCTCGAAGTCTTCGAACTGGTAGTCAAAGATGCTGTCGGGCCGGCGCTTGATGTGCAGCGTGGGGTAGGGGTAGGGCGTGCGCGCCAGCTGCGTTTGCACCTGCTCGGTGTGGTTGCTGTAGATATGGCAGTCGCCGCCGGTCCAGATGAAGTCGCCCACCTCCAGGTCGCACTGCTGCGCCACCATGTGCGTGAGCAGCGCGTAGCTGGCGATGTTGAAGGGCACGCCCAAAAAGATGTCGGCGCTGCGCTGGTAAAGCTGGCAGCTCAGGGTGCCCTTGCCGCCGGGTGTGGTGGCGGGGGCCACATAAAACTGGAAAAAGGCATGGCACGGCATCAGCGCCATCTTGTGCAGCTCGGCCACGTTCCAGCTGCTCACGATGATGCGGCGCGAGTCGGGGTTGGTTTTGAGCGTCTGGATGACTTCGCTGATCTGGTCAATGTGGCCACCGTCGGGCGTGGGCCAGCTGCGCCACTGCACGCCATAGACCGGGCCGAGGTCGCCATCGGGGCGCGCCCATTCGTCCCAGATCGTGACGCCGCGCTCTTTAAGCCAGTGGTTGCTGCTGGAGCCCGTGAGGAACCACAGCAGCTCCACGATGATGGATTTGAGGTGCACCTTTTTTGTGGTCACCAGCGGAAAGCCCTCGCGCAGATCAAACCGCATCTGGTGCCCAAAAACGCTCTTGGTGCCGGTGCCCGTGCGGTCGCCCTTGTCTACGCCGTGCGTGAACACATGGCGCATGAAGTCTTCGTATTGCGTGCGGACGGGGCGCTGGGTTGGGGTGAAAGTCATGGGAAAAACCAGGCGTTGGAAGCGTTTGACAAAGGGCGGCGGCGGGCTGTGCCGTCGGGGCCGATAGTGTGCCACCGATGGCCTGGGCGGGTGTCGTGGCAGCGGGGAGGCCGGGCTGCGGGGTGTGCCCGGGACGTCTCAGGAGCCAAACCCCGTGGTGGCTACGGTGGTTCCGTTCTCGAACAGCAGCGTGCGTTCGGGCCAGCGCAGGGCGGCCAGCTGGTATTGCGGGTCGTGGGGCGTGAAGGCCTTGCGCGCCCGCCAGCGTCCGCCGACCGAGTAGTCCACGCAAAAGACGTTGTGGCGCTGGCCGTGCCAGGCAAAGGGCGGCGTGTGGCCAAACAGGCCCGCTTCTTCGGGTGTCAGGGCGGCCAGGGCATCGGGTGTGGACACGACGGGGCGCCGCCAGTAGTGGCCCATCACCACCGGGGTGGCGTCGGTGTAGCTGTCCCACCAGGCCATGCGCTCGACAAAGCGCCATTTTCCGCCCGCGTGAAAAGGGTCGGTGCCCTGGCGTTCAACCCCCGAGGTCAGCACCTTGAGCGGGTTCAGCATGGCCTTGAGCAGCTCGTTGTCGGCATGGGCCTGCAAAAACGGCGGCTTGTGCAGCGGGTCTTCCAGGTCGTGCGGCCACTGCTGGCGCTCGGTGGCCATGCGCCGGGCCAGTGTGCCGTCTTGCGCCTGCCGGCGCACCTCGGCTTCCCAGTGGTCGTACTCGGCGCGGACGCTGCCGGGCGGCAACTGGCGCACTGCGGCAATCTGGGCGGGCAGCCATGCGGCGTGCACGATGCGCAGGTCTGGCCGCTCCAGTGCCACGGGCAGCGTGCCCAGAAACGCCACGATGGCGGCGCGCTCACTGGCTGTCGGGCGGGCAAAGGGTGCGTATTTGTCGTGGTCGGACGCCAGGCGGGCATCGAAGTACCACCCTGCGCCATCTTTGGCGTCGTTGCGCAGCAGGTTGATCTCGTGGTTGCCGATCACGGCCACGGCGCGGCCGCTGGCCACCAGGTGCGCCACCCGCGCGAGCACCGCAGGGCTGTCGGGGCCCCGGTCGCAAAAGTCACCCACAAAGACCAGCGTGCGGCCATCCGGGTGCCGCCCCTGGGCGTCGTAGCCCAGGTGGGCCAGCAGCGAGTGCAGCGCGTCGATTTCGCCATGGATGTCGCCGACGATGTCGAGCGGTCCTGGGGGCAGGTCTTGGATGAGGCTCATGCGGTGCGTGGTCTGTGGGCCAGATTATTGGTGTTTTAAGGCTCTGGCCCTTTGGGAGTAAGCGCTAAGCGCTATCAAATTAATAAACTTTGCACAGGGTGGCGGGGCTGGGCCTGAAGCGGGCAATGCCGCGCCCTTTGCACCGTGCCACCCTGGCCTTGTGCCTTGTGCCGGGCGTCAGCGCGCCGGGGCAGGCGGCATGGGCGGTGTCTTGCTCAGCACGCGCCCGGGGTTCATGGTGCCCTGCGGGTCGAGCGCGGCCTTGATGGCGCGCATCATGGTCAGCGCCGTGGGCGACTGGTATTTCTCCAGTTTTTCCACCTTCAGTGCGCCAATGCCGTGCTCGGCCGAGAATGAGCCGCCAAATTGCGCCACGGCCTCGTACACCAAGTGGTTGACGTGTGCCTCCTGCTCGCGCAGGAACACCTTGGGGTCGCTGTCTGCGGGGGCCTGCACGTTGTAATGCAGGTTGCCGTCGCCCAAGTGGCCGAAGTTGACCAGGCGCACGCCCGGGATCTCGCGCACCATCATGGCGTCGGCATATTCGACAAACGCCGGAATGCGCGAAATGGGCACCGAGATGTCGTGCTTGATGTTGAGCCCTTCTTCGGCCTGTGCCAGCGGAATGTTCTCGCGGATATGCCACAGGTTGTGCGCCTGCGAGAGGTTTTCTGCCACGACGGCGTCGGTTACGCAGCCGGCCTCAAAAGCGGTTTCGAGCAGCGCCTCAAAGCGTGCGCGGGCGTGGTCCTCGGATTCGCTGTCGGAATTTTCGAGCAGCACGCCGTAGGGCACGTCCTCCTGCTCGATAAAAGGCACGCGCAACTGTGGCATGTGCTTGTGCACCAGGCCCAGGGCAAAGCGGCCCATCACTTCAAAGCCCGTGAGCCCCGCGCCCAGGTGCTGGTGCGCCAGGCCCAGCAGTGCCACGGCATGTTCCATCGAGGGCACAGCGGCCCAGGCGGTGAGCTGCGCGGCGGGCCGGGGATAGAGCTTGAGCGTGGCGGCGGTGATGACGCCCAGCGTGCCTTCGCTGCCAATGAACAGGTCGCGCAGGTCGTAGCCCGTGTTGTCCTTGCGCAGGCCCTTGAGGCCGTTCCACACCTCGCCCTGCGGCGTGACCACTTCGAGGCCCACGCACAGGTCGCGGGCGTTGCCATAGCGCACCACCTGCGTGCCGCCCGCATTGGTGCCCAGGTTGCCGCCGATGGTGCAGCTGCCCTCGGCCGCCAGCGACAGAGGGAACAAAAGCCCCGCCTGGCTGGCCGCGTCCTGCACGTTCTGCAGGATGCAGCCGGCCTCCACCGTCATGGTGAGGTTGTCCTTGTCGAGGGCGCGCACGGCGTTCATGCGCGCAAGGCTCAGCACCACCTGCGTGCCCGAGGTGTCGGGTGTCGAGCCCACGGCCAGGCCGGTGTTGCCGCCTTGGGGCACGATGGATGTGCCCGCGGCGGCGCAGGCCCGCACCACGGCTGCCACTTCGTCGGTATTGCCGGGGCGCACCACGGCCAGCGCTTTGCCGCGCTCGCGGCGGCGCCAGTCCTGCTCCCAGGCACCGAGATCGCCCTCGGTCAGGACATGGGCGGCGCCCACAATGCGCTGCAGGGTGTCGATCAAAGTGGACATACGGGTCTTTCAGGTAATCAGTGAACGGGGTGGCACGTACCGGCGGCGCAGGGGCTCGTCAGGGTGCAACGGCGGTGGCGGTGTCTGCCGTGGCCTGTGCCTGGGCCTGCGCCCGGGCGTTGCGCTGGCGCAGCCGCACATGCAGGGTGCAGGCCGTGAACAGCACCAGGCACAGCACGATCTCGCCCCCTGCCAGCCACGAGCCCGGCCGGGCGTCGCCCCAGGCGCGCACCACGCCTTCAATGAAATACAGCCAGATCACCAGACTGACCCAGCGGTAGGTGTACATGCGGTTCTTCAGGATGCCGGCCAGCGGAATGCACAGTGGCAGCGCCTTGAGCGCCAGCCACGAGCCACCGGGGCGCAGCGGGGCCAGCACCAGCTCCCAGGCCAGGCACAGCACAATCAGCGCCAGCAGGCTGCCTGCGGCCAGCCAGCGGGTGGCGGCAACGGCGTTGCCAGGGGGGGATAAGGAAGGGTTCATGGCGTGTGTTGTCAGAAAAATGGGCGGTGCCGGTGGCGCACAAGCCAGGTGGTTGGGCCCACAATGCGCGCTCGATCAATGCAATTCGGTCCGATGCCCGTTGAACCCCTCACCCGGAACTTGTCGAAGGGCTTCGACAAGCACCGCCTGAACCGCCTGAGCGGTATTGGAGATTTCAACGGGCCGGATCCATCAATAATCCGTGTCCATGCAGCGTTTTTACAGTAACCAAACGGCCCGTGGCCGGGCCTAGGATCATATCGGCCATGTCCTTGACCCCACAGACCGTGGTCCAGCGCCTGCAGGCTTTGGTGGCCGAGTTGTCGCGCTTTCCCTGGGCAACCACCGCCCAGACGCTGCGCGAGCGGTTTCGTGAAGACCGCCTGGGCCTGACGGCCAGCAGCCTCACCTTCACCACCATCCTGGCCCTGGTTCCTTTTGTGACCGTGGCGCTGGCCTTGTTCACGGCCTTTCCCATTTTTGGCGAGCTGCAGGTGGTGCTGCAGCGCTGGCTGGTGGACAGCCTGGTGCCCGACAGCATCTCGCGTCAGGTGCTGGGCTACCTCACGCAGTTTGCTGCCCAGGCCAGCCGGCTGGGGGTGGCGGGGTTCAGCATTTTGCTGGTGACGGCGCTGGCGCTGATTTTGACCATTGACCGCACCCTCAACAACATCTGGCGCGTGCGGCGTCTGCGGCCGCTGGGCCAGCGGGTGCTGATTTATTGGGCAGCGATCACGCTGGGGCCCGTGGTGCTGGGTGCCAGCCTGGCGCTCACGTCGTATGTGATGTCAGCCTCGGGCGGGCTGGTGCGGGCCGTGCCCGATGGCCTGCGCCTGCTGTTCGACTCCATCGAGTTCCTGGTGCTGGCATTGGGCATGGCAGCGCTCTACCACTACGTGCCCAACACGCCCGTGAAATGGCGCCACGCCTGGGTGGGCGGCCTGTTTGTGGCGGTATGCATCGAGCTGGCCAAGAAGGTGCTGGCGCTTTACCTGGGCAAGGTGCCCACCTATTCAGTGGTGTATGGCACCTTCGCCACGCTGCCCATCTTGCTGGTCTGGATCTATGTGGCGTGGGTCATCGTGCTGCTGGGGGCGGTGGTTGCGGCCTACCTGCCCAGCCTGCTGGCCGGCGTGGCGCGGCGCGGCACGGTGCCGGGCTGGACTTTTCAGCTGGCGGTGGAGGTGCTGCAGGAGCTTCAGCGCGCGCGCCGCCACATCGGCAAAGGCCTGCGTGCCAGCCAGCTCGCGCAGCTGCTGCGCGTGGATGTGCTGCAACTGGCGCCGGTGCTCGATGCCCTGACCGCGCTGGACTGGGCGGGGCGCACCAGCGACCCGGCGCAAAGCGCGGCCGACGACCCCGAGCCGCGCTATGTGCTGCTGGCCGATCCCGAACGAACCCTGCTGGCGCCTTTGCTGCAGCGCCTGCTGCTGGACCGCACCGACACCCTGGAGCCGCTGTGGAGCAACGCCGGGCTGGCGCAGCTGCATCTGTCGGATTTGCTTCAAAAAGAATAGCTGATAGCGCTTTCTGGATAAGCGCTAGCGGCATTTTTGACTTGTATTATTCGGAAAAACGGTGAGCACCGCGCCACCATGCTCTGCCAGCGGATTGGCCGCCGGCAGGGGGATGGCCGGTGTTCAGCGGGCGAGAAAATCCCGGATGGCCATCAGCGTGCCGTCGGGGTCCTCGGTCATCTGGTTGTGCCCCACGGGCAGACTCACCACCTGCACGGCCTTGCCCGTGCTGCGGGCTGTGGCAATGAGGATCTGGGCGGCCTTGGGCATGGTCATCTGGTCTTGCGCACCCAGCACAAACAGCACCGGGCACTGCACCTGGGCCATGGCCTGCTCGCCGTTGGCATAGCAGTCACAGGCCACGAAGCCCCGGTGGAACAGGTTGACCTGCGGGTTGCTGCGCAGCACCTTGCGGCCCAACGCCATGCCCGCGCCATACACACAAAAGCCCGCACCCGAGGGCGGTGCCAGCGTGCTGCGCGAGAACACGTTGACCATGCGCAGCGCCTTCTCGGGCTCGTTCAATGCCGATTCGATGAGGGTGGGCGAGACCTTCATGGGGTAGGCCGTGCCCACCAGCACCAGGTGGCTCACGCGTGGGCCCAGCTGGGCTGCCGCCTCCAGCGCAATCAGCGAGCCCCAGCTGTGGCCGATCAGCGCGGCGCGGTCAATGCCCAGGGCATCGAGCAGCGCCGCCACAAACGCAGCGCCTTGCTCGACGCTGGCCGGCGCATCGCCGCCGCTGCGGCAATGGCCGGGCAGATCGACGGCCAGCACGTTCCAGCCGTGGTTGGCCATGTAGCGGCTTTGCAAGGCCCACACGCTGTGGTCGTTGAGTACGCCGTGGATGAACACCACCGTGGGCTTGGCGGCATCAAACGCCTTGCCGCCGGTGTAGCAATAAATGGCAGCGCCGTTGACTTGAATGTGCATGGTCAGGCCCCCGCTTTCTCGGCGGCTTTCAGCGCGCGCTTGAGATCGTCGATCAGGTCATCGGCATCTTCCAGGCCAATGGACAGGCGGATCGTGCCCTGGGTGATGCCCGCATCGGCCAGGGCCTCGTCGCTCATGCGGAAATGCGTGGTGCTGGCCGGGTGGATCACCAGGCTGCGGCAGTCGCCCACATTGGCCAGGTGGCTGAAGACCTTGAGGGTTTCGATGAACTTCTTGCCCTGCTCGCGGTTGCCCTTGAGATCAAAGCTGAACACCGAGCCAGCGCCGCGTGGCAGCAGCTTTTGCGCGAGCGCGTAGCTCCCGTGCGATGCCAGCATGGGGTGGCCCACGCGCGCTACAAAGGGTTGTGCTGCCAGAAATTCCACCACTTTTTCGGTGTTGCGCATGTGCTGCTGCATGCGAAGGGGCAGGGTTTCGATACCCTGCAGGATGAGCCAGGCGGTGTGCGGGCTCATGCAGGCGCCAAAGTCGCGCAGGCCCTCGCGGCGCGCGCGCAGCAAAAAGGCGCCCACGCTGCTTTCTTCGGTGAACACCATGTTGTGAAAGCCGTCGTAGGGTTGGGTCAGCTCGGCAAACTTGCCGGCGGATTTCGGGCCATCCCAGTCAAAACTGCCACCGTCGACCACGATGCCGCCCACCACGGTGCCGTGGCCCGACAGGAACTTGGTGGCCGAGTGGTAGACCAGGTCTGCGCCATGCTCGAACGGCTTGATGAGCCAGGGCGAGGTGAGGGTGGAGTCCACCAGCAGCGGTACGCCGGCCTCGTGGGCTATTGAAGAAACGGTGGGGATGTCCAGCACCTCCAGGCCCGGGTTGCCCACGGTTTCGCCAAAGAACAGCTTGGTGTTGGGGCGCACGGCCGCGCGCCAGGCATCAATGTCGCCGGGCTTCACAAAGGTGGTTTCAATGCCGAAGCGGCTGAGGGTGTAGTGCAGCAGGTTCTGCGAGCCACCATACAGCGCCGTGCTGGCCACGATGTGGCTGCCAGCGCCCATCAGCGTGGCAACGGCCAGGTGCAGGGCAGCCTGGCCACTGGCCGTGGCCACCGAGCCAACGCCGCCTTCGAGTGCCGCCACACGTTGCTCCAACACGGCATTGGTGGGGTTGCTGATGCGGCTGTAGACATGGCCCGGACGTTCGAGGTTGAACAGCGAGGCGGCGTGGTCGCTCGATTCAAAAACGAACGAGGTGGTCAGGTGGATGGGCACGGCACGCGCGCCGGTGGCGGGGTCGGGCGAGGCGCCTGCGTGCAGCGCCAGCGTGTCAAAGCCGGGGTCGGAGTAACCGGGCATCTTGTGTCTCCAAGGTTGTCTGTGCAGCCGGGCATTGTGGGCTATATTTGCCGTGAATCAGCCTGTTGCGCCCAGCGCGCCCTCGGAGACAACACCATGAAAGTCAGCGACATCCTTCGCGTCAAGGGGAACACCCTCTACACCGTGACACCGGACGAACCCCTTGCCGTTGCCTTGAGCGTGATGGCTGAAAAAGACATCGGCTCGCTGGTGGTGATGGAGCTGGGCGACCTGGTGGGCATGCTCACCTTCCGCGAAGTGATCCAGGCCACCGTGCGCAACGGCGGCAGCGTGGGTGCCCTGCGCGTACGCTCGGCCATGGACGACCATCCCCTGACCTGCACGCTCGAAACCGACATGGACGAGGTGCGCCGCATGATGCTCGATCGCCACGCGCGCTACATGCCGGTGATGGACAAGAAAATGCTCATGGGCGTGATCAGCTTCTACGATGTGGCCAAGGCCGTGGTGGACGCCCAGAATTTCGAGAACAAGATGCTCAAGGCCTACATCCGCGACTGGCCGGAGGAAAAGACAACCCCCTGAGGCGACAACCCCTCAGTCGCCTTCGGCGCCTTCCCCCTTCTCTCGCATTGCTGCGCAACGCGGAAAGGGGGACGCCACCGGCGCGGCGGGGCGGCCCTTGCGCGGCGGCTCTGGCCTGGGCCGCGCGGGCGCAGGCGGTGGGGGCTTTTCTCGTGCGCTGTGTCTTTGCGTGGGTGGTCGTCTGGGATAATCCGGCGCCATGAGCGGCAACACCTTCGGTACCTTATTCGCAGTCACCAATTTTGGTGAATCCCACGGCCCGGCCATTGGCTGCGTGATCGACGGCTGCCCGCCCGGCATGTCGCTCACAGAGGCCGATATCCAGGCCGACCTCGACCGTCGCCGCCCCGGCACCAGTCGGCACGTCACGCAGAGGAGCGAGCCCGATGCGGTCGAAATTCTTTCCGGCGTCTACGAGGGCAAGACCACCGGCACGCCGATTGCCCTGCTGATCCGCAACACCGACCAGCGCAGCAAGGACTACAGCAACATCGCCGAGAGCTTTCGGCCCGGCCATGCCGACTACACCTACTGGCACAAATACGGCATCCGCGACCCGCGCGGTGGCGGCCGTTCGTCAGCGCGCCTGACAGCGCCCACGGTGGCCGCGGGTGCCGTGGCCAAGAAGTGGCTGGCCCAGCAATACGGCGCCCAGTTTCGTGCCTGCATGACGCAGCTCGGCGAGCTGGCCATCCCGTTCGAGGGCTGGGAGCATGTGCGCAACAATCCGTTTTTTGCACCAGTGGCCGATGTCGCGCAGTACGAGGACTACATGGATGGGCTGCGCAAGGCCGGCGACTCGTGCGGCGCACGCATCCGCGTGCAGGCCACGGGCGTGCCGGTGGGGCTGGGCGAGCCCTTGTTCGACAAGCTCGACGCCGACATCGCCTACGCCATGATGGGCCTGAACGCCGTGAAGGGCGTGGAGATTGGCGCCGGCTTTGCCAGCGTGGCCCAGCGCGGCACCGTGCACGGCGATTCCATGAGCCCGCAAGGCTTTCGCAGCAACAACGCGGGCGGCGTGCTCGGCGGCATCAGCACCGGACAAGACCTGGAAGTGAGCATTGCCATCAAGCCCACCAGCTCCATCATCAGCCCGCGCGAGTCGATTAACATCCACGGCCACAGCGCCGAAGTCATCACCAAGGGGCGCCACGACCCCTGCGTGGGCATTCGCGCCGCGCCCATTGCCGAGGCCTTGCTGGCGCTGGTGGTGATGGACCACGCGTTGCGCCACCGCGCCCAGTGCGCCGATGTGGTGGCCAACGTGCCGCCCATCCGGGCTTCTTTCCTTTAAGGGCTCCGGTGGCCCGTTTGCCTGCGATGGCACGGGGATTATCGCGCCGGGGCCTGCGCACCGCCGTGTCCCTGGGCATGCTGGCGGCCCTGGCGGGTTGTGCCGCCGTGGCACCGGCGCCGCAGCACATCGACATCACGCTGATCGGTTTCAACGACCTGCACGGCCATCTGGAGCCGCCCCGCCTGGTGGTGCGCGTGCCGGGGCCTGACGGCGCTGTGGCCGTGCCGGCCGGTGGCGCGGCCTATCTGGCCAGCGCCATTGCGGCGCTCAAGGCCAGCAATCCGCACCACGCGGTGGTGTCTGCCGGTGACATGGTGGGGGCTTCGCCGCTGGTGTCGGCCCTGTTTCTGGACGAGCCCACCATCGAGGCCGTCAACCGCATGCAGATCGACTTCAACGCCGTGGGCAACCACGAGTTTGACCGTGGCTGGCGTGAGTTGCTGCGGTTGCAGCATGGCGGTTGCGAGCAGTTCACTGTGCGCACGCCCTGCCAGATATCCCGTTCGTTTGAGGGCGCCCGCTTCGGTTCTCTGGCCGCCAACACCGTGCGCGAGGATGGTCAGACGCTGTTGCCGCCCACGGGGCTCAAGCGGTTTCACGAAGGGGGCGCCACGGTTACCGTGGGGTTCATCGGTCTCACGCTCAAGGCCACCCCCACCATGGTGTCGCCCGCCGGCGTAGTCGGGCTGCGGTTCGAGGACGAGGCCGCCACTGCCAACGCGCTGGTGCCGCAGTTGCGCGCCCAGGGCGCCGATGTCATCGTGGTGGTGATCCACGAGGGCGGAGGCACCACGGCAGGCATCACCGAGACCAGTTGCGCGGGGCTCAGCGGCGACATCGTGCCCATCCTTGAGCGGCTGGACCCGGCGATCGACGTAGTGGTGTCGGGCCACACCCATCGGGCCTATGTGTGCGACTACGCCAGCGTGAACCCGCAGCGCCCATTTCTGCTGACCAGCGCGGGCCTGTATGGCACGCTGGTGACCGACATTGCCCTGCGCGTGGAGACCCGCACACGTCGCGTAGTGCGCAAGACGGCGCGCCAGGTCATCGTGCAGGGCGAAGGGTTCACGGGCCCGCAGGGCCGTGTGAACACAAGCGCCGTTGTACCCGTGTTTCCTGCCGACGCCGGTGTGCAGCAGTTGGTGGCCACTTACCATGCGGCGGCCGTGCCGCTGGCCCAGCGGCCCGTGGGGCAGGCCACCGCTGCCATCCTGCGGCAACCCGGCCCGTCGCTCGAATCGCCGCTGGGCAACCTGATTGCCGATGCCCAGCTGCATGCGACGCGCCTGCCCGGGCAGGGCGGGGCGCAGATGTCCTTCATGAACCCCGGCGGCGTGCGCGCCGACCTGGTGCCCGACGAGCAGGAGCTGGTGCGCTATGGGCAGTTGTTTGCCGTGCAACCCTTTGGCAACCACCTGGTCGTCAAGACCTTCACCGGGGCGCAGCTGCGTGCGGCGCTGGAGCAGCAGTTTGACAGTGGCACCAACACGCCCGAGCGGCCGCGCGTGCTGTCGGTGTCGGCGGGGTTTGGCTATTCCTACGACCTCTCGCGGCCCGCCGGTGCGCGCATCAGCCACATGGTGCTGCACGGCCAGCCACTGACCGATGAGGCCCGTGTGCGCGTCGCAATGAGCAACTACCTGGCGGGCGGTGGCGACAATTTCACGGTGTTTGCCCAAGTGCCGGACATGCTGGGCGGTGGCCAGGATCTGGACGCACTGGAGGCCTATTTCCGCGCCAGCAGCCCCTTGGCACCTCCGGCGACGAACCGCATCACCCGCAGTGCACAGGCCACCGGGCCCAACCAATAAGGCCAAAAAGTGCCCCTAGCAGGCTGCTGAAATACTCCCCAGCGTCCGAACCTGTTCAGCGGCCGTAGCCGCATTTTTCCGTATCCTGAAAGTCAACCCCTCAAAATCGCCTGCTTTCAGTCGCAAAGCACGGTTTTTTTGCCCCT
>NZ_QOZT01000065.1:0-22424 GCF_003345135.1 Acidovorax sp. BoFeN1 | reverse complement strand
GTTGAAACCCGCGAGCATCGCAAATGAGCTAAACGAAATTCAAATCGTGGACACCCATGAATCCTCTGAAACCCGCTTCAATACTGGCGTTGCCGCCCTTCAGCATCAAATAAGCCGGACACTACTGTCAGGACCTGATGAGTCCGCAAGCACAGGCGCAGAAGGCCACAGTGAGCCAGTGGTGCAGGGTGCTCGGCATGAGCCGCTCGGGCTGGTACGCGGCGCGCAAGCGTGCCACCACAAAGGCTGCAGTGAGCCCACTGAGCCTTCAGGCCAAAGCAGTCTTCCATGCCAGTGGCAGCAGCTACGGCAGTCGCCGCCTGAGTGCACAGCTGAAATTGCAAGGCTGGGCTGTTGGGCGCCACAAAGCACGCACCCTGATGGCCGCGCACGGGCTGCGAGCGCGCTGGCGGCGCAAGTTCACGCACACCACCGACAGTCGCCATGGCTTGGCCGTTGCAGACAACGTACTGCAGCGCCAGTTCAGTCCTGACAAGCCCAACCAGACATGGTCCAGCGACATCACCTACGTTCGCACACGCAGTGGCTGGCTCTATCTGGCGGTGGTGCTGGACCTGTTCTCCAGAAAAGTAGTGGGCTGGGCCATGGCCCCGAGCATGCCAGCACAGCTGGTGTGCGAGGCGCTGAGCATGGCCATCACAAGCCGCCGCCCCAAGCCGGGATTGCTGGTTCATTCGGACCGAGGCAGTCAGTACGCCAGCGAGCTGCACATGGGGTTGCTGCACAGCCACGGCCTGGTGAGCAGCATGAGTCGCAAGGGCAACTGCTGGGACAACGCAGTGTTGGAGCGATTCTTCCTGAGTTTGAAGATGGAGCGTGTCTGGCAGCGCGACTATGCAAACCATGCCGAGGCCAAGGCGGACATCGCGGACTACATCGTGGGCTTCTACAACCCTATCAGGCTGCACTCCACGCTGGGATACCAGTCACCCAATAGCTACGAGATGCATCAGGCGTTTGCAGCTCACTCAGCTTGAACGAACTTCCCCTATCGGAATGTCTGAAAAAACTTGACCACGACACGCGGGCAGCGAAGGCTACGCCATCTCCCAGCAAAAGAGAAAGCTGATCGAACAAGGCTTTGGCTGGGCCAAGACGGTGGGGCACATGCGTCAGGTGGTGGTGCGCGGGATCAAGAAGGTTGATCAGCTGTTTGTGCTGACGATGGCGGGCTACAACCTCACGCGACTGCGCAGCTTGGGGCAAATCCGTCTGCAGGGGCAGGTGTAAAGGGAAAAGGATCAGAAAACCGTGCTGTACGGCTGAAAACACGCAGGTTTTACGGGCTGACTTCCAGCATACGGAAAGCTGCTGCGAAAAATGCGCTTGCCGCCGCTGAGCAGGTTCGGACGCACGGGAGTATTTCAGCAGCCTGCTAACGCGCCAGGTATTTGCCCTCCGTGCGCATGCCCAGCTTCATGCCGTATCTCTGCATACCGTGCAGTGTGTCTGTCACCATTCTGTTACATTTAAGACACATAATCCAAGGTCAGGCAAATGCGCCTTTGCTATGGGTGCTGCTCGCACACATATTTTCCTTTCCGCGTAAGTGTTTCGTCTGCGGGATCTAAAACTACCATCATTTTTAATGAAACTCATCCCTGCAATTCTGTGTGGCGGCGCTGGATCTCGTCTTTGGCCCGTTTCGCGCGAACTCCATCCCAAGCCTTTCATTCGGTTGGCAGACGGGCAAAGCTTGCTGCAAAAAGCCTTTCTCCGCGGGGCAACCCTGCCCGGGGTCACTGAAGTGCTCACCGTCACAAATCGAGAGCTTTTCTTCAAAACCCAAGACGAATTTCGTGAAGTCAACACAGCCCAGCTGGCGACATCTTTCATCCTGGAACCCTTCGGCCGCAACACCGCTGCAGCCATTGCCGCCGCAGCGCTGCATGCAGTCCAGGCGCACGGTGACGATGCACTTTTGCTTGTGCTCGCTGCCGACCATCTGATCGCCGACCAAGAAGCCTTCACCAATGCCGTGGCCCAGGCCGCAGTGCTGGCCCAGCAGGGCAAGCTGGTCACGTTCGGCATCCAGCCCGATGCCCCTGAAACCGGCTACGGCTACATCGAAGCTGAAGGCAACCAGGTGCTACGTTTTGTGGAAAAACCTTCTCTTGAAAAAGCCCGCGAATACGTAGATTCTGGCCGCTTCCTGTGGAACTCTGGCATGTTCTGCTTTCAGGCAGGCACCATGCTGCAAGCGATGCAACAGCATTGCCCGGACATTCTTGCGGCGACCCAGTTGTGCATAGCGCAGTCTCGCAGGGCTGAAGGCAAAGACCTGATAGAGCTGGAGCTTGATTCGGCCAGCTTTGCAAAAGTCCCGGACGACTCCATCGATTACGCCGTGATGGAGCAATCAGACCAGATCGCCGTGGTTCCCTGCACCATTGGCTGGAGCGACATCGGCTCCTGGACAGCATTGGGCGACCTTTCCGCCGCTGACAGCGATGGCAACCGGATCAATGGCGAGGCGCTCTTGCACGATGTCTCCAACTGCTACATCCAAAGCGACAATCGTGTTATCGGCGCAGTGGGTGTGGACAACCTCATCATTGTTGACACACCCGATGCCTTGCTGGTGGCCGATAAGGCCCGCGCGCAGGATGTCAAGCACCTGTACAAAACGCTCAAGACGAATGGGCATGATGCACACAAACATCATCTGACTGTGCATCGTCCATGGGGCACCTACACGGTGCTTGAAGAAGACCCCGCCTACAAAATAAAGCGCATCGAGGTCAAGCCCGGTGCGTCTCTGTCGCTGCAAATGCACCATCACCGCAGCGAGCACTGGATCGTCGTGAGCGGCATGGCCAGGGTAGTCAATGGTGATCATGAGTTATTCGTCAACACCAACGAATCTACCTACATCCCTGCAGGCCACAAGCATCGGCTGGAGAACCCCGGCATCCTGAACTTGGTCATGATTGAAGTGCAAAGTGGTCAATACCTTGGCGAAGACGACATCGTTCGCTTTCAGGACGTTTACGGGCGGGTTTAATAATCTTTGACCCGACCGAATTCGACACAAATAGGAACATCTCTTGGAAATCCAATCACCCCCCGCGTTGAACGGGGCCTCCAGTAACGGGCGCCAATCCCTGAAAAAACGTTTGTCCGGCATCAACCGCCTCTTTCTACTGACAGTAGTTGCGCCCACTGTGCTGGCGACTCTCTACTTTGGTTTGATGGCGTCTGATGTCTATGTCTCTGAAAGCCGCATTGTCGTGCGCAGTCCAGACAGGCAAGTTGCCACTGGCTTGGGCGCATTGCTCAAGGGCGCAGGCTTTTCGCGCGCGCAAGACGACAGCTACACCGTGCGCGACTATGTGCTCTCACGCGATGCGCTCAAGGAAATAGATGACACGCTAGCCATTGGCAAGGCATTTGCCAGCGACACGGTGGACCGGGTGAGCCGCTTTGGCGGGCTCGACTTTGACACCAGCTTCGAAGCCTTGCACCGCTACTACCAAAAGAAGGTGGACATTCAGCAAGACAGCGCTTCGTCCATCACTACGCTGACCGTGCGCGCCTACACCGCGCAAGATGCGCAGAACATCAACCAGAAGCTGCTGGAGCTGAGTGAAGGCCTGGTCAACCGCCTGAACGAACGCGGCCGCCAGGATTTGATTCGCTCTGCCGCGTCTGAAGTGGCCGAGGCGGAAGCCAAATCCAAATCCGCCGCCCTGGCGCTTTCGTCCTACCGTAACGCCAAGGGCGTGGTGGATCCTGAAAGACAAGCTACGGTGCAACTGCAGCAAGTGGCCAAACTGCAAGACGAGTTGATCGCCACCAAGACCCAGCTGGCCCAGCTCAAGGCCTTTACCCCGCAAAACCCGCAAATTCCGGCCCTGCAAACACGCGCCACTACGCTGCAGGCCGAAATGGCCGCCGAAACCACCAAGGTCACTGGTGGCGAGCTCTCGCTGGCCAACAAGGCGGCCGAATACCAGCGCCTGGCGCTGGAGCGCGAATTTGCCGACAAACAGCTGGCCAGCGCCCTCGCGTCGTTAGAGCAGGCCCGCAGCGAAGCCCAGCGTAAACAGGTGTACATCGAACGCATCGCCCAGCCCAGCCTGCCCGACATCGCCCTCGAACCACGTCGCCTGCGCAGCATCGTCGCAACCTTTGTGCTGGGCCTGGTGGCATGGGGCATCTTGAGCATGCTGCTGGCTGGCGTGCGGGAACACCAGGATTGAAAGGGGAGACCATGGAAGGCTCGTCCCCAAAACCGCAATCATCCCTGCGCGCCTCTTGGGCCATACAGCGCCGGGTTATTGGCGCCTTGTTGATGCGCGAAGTGCTCACCCGCTATGGGCGTCACAACATCGGCTTCTTGTGGCTCTTTGTTGAGCCCATGATGTTCACGCTGGGCGTGACCGCACTATGGACGCTTGCCGGGATTGGGCATGGCTCCAACCTGCCGATTGTGGCTTTTGCTATCACCGGCTATTCCAGCGTCTTGCTGTGGCGCAACATGCCCAGCCGCTGCATTGGTGCCATTGGCCCCAACCTGGCATTGATGTACCACCGCCATGTGAAAGTGATGGACATTTTTGCCGCGCGGCTGCTGCTGGAGGCTGCGGGTGCGACCATTTCATTCACGGTGCTAAGCCTGTTTTTTATTGCCATTGGCTGGATCAGCCCGCCCGAAGACATTGGCAAGGTGCTGTTTGCCTGGTTCATGCTCGCCTGGTTTGGTTTTTCGTTGGCCATCTTGATGGGGGCCTTGAGCGAGCAATCCGAAATTGTTGACAAAATCTGGCACCCGGCGTCGTACCTGCTTTTCCCGCTCTCGGGCGCTGCCTTTATGGTGGATGCATTGCCCTCAGTCGCACAACAGTTTGTGCTGATTCTGCCCATGGTGCACGGCGTAGAGCTGCTGCGCGAAGGCTACTTCGGCTCCACTTTCAAGGCGCACTACGACATAGGCTACATGGCTGTTTTCTGCGCCTGCTTGAGTCTGCTGGGCATGGCGAAAATGCGCGAAATCAGCCGCACGGTGATGCCCGAATGATCCATATCGAGCATGTCACCAAGAGCTATGCCACGCGCCACGGCAACGTCACAGTGCTGGACGACGTCAACCTCACCATTCGGCCGGGTGAAAAGGTGGGCATTCTGGGCCGCAACGGAGCGGGCAAGTCCACCATGATTCGCCTAATCAGTGGCGCGGAGCGTCCCAGCGCTGGTCAAATCCGGCGTGAAATGAGCGTGTCCTGGCCGCTTGCTTTTGGCGGCGCTTTTCAGGGCTCGCTCACGGGTCTGGATAACCTGCGCTTCATCTGCCGGGTGTATGGCAAGAGCACCGAAGACAAGATTGCCTATGTGCAGGATTTTTCTGAATTGGGCCGCTACCTGCGCGAGCCCGTCAAAACCTATTCAGCCGGCATGCGCGCGCGCCTGGCATTTGCCATCAGCATGGTGGTGGAGTTTGATTGCTTTTTGATCGACGAAATTGTGGCAGTGGGCGACAGTCGTTTTCACGAGAAATGCCGCATTGAGTTGTTTGAAAAGCGCAAAGACCGGGCCATGATCATCGTCTCTCATGACCCTGGCTACGTGCGCGCGCACTGCGACCATGCGGCCGTGTTGGTTCAAGGCAAGCTCACCACGTTTGACCATGTGGATGATGCGTTTGCGTTCTATCAAGACCACGCAGCACAATGAAAGCGCTTGCCTGGCAGCTGCCCGCATGGGTACTCACGCTCATGCCCGTGCGATACGCCCGGCAATGCCTGAATGAGCCTGCCTCAATAGCAGCAACAGCACACACGCAGACACGGCAACTGCTGGTCGATGTTTCCGTCATTCACCAAAGCGACGCCCGCACGGGCATCCAGCGCGCGGTGCGGGCACTGCTGCTGCAACTGTTGAGGGCGCCGCCTGCGGGCTATTGTGTTTGCCCCATTTTTGCCACGCGCCAGCACGGCTACCGCTATGCCAACCCCAACTTTCTTACCCCACCAGCGCAGGCACCGGGGGCCGCGATGTCGCCAGTGCCGGCGGACGTGCAAGTGGAATGCGGCGACCTGTTCTTGGGCCTTGACCTAGCAGCCCATCTGTTGCCTCGCCACCAGACGCAGGTGCTGCACTGGAAAAGAAACGGTGTAAAAGTGCATGTGGTGGTTTATGACCTGTTACCACTGCAGCACCCAGAATGGTTCAAGCCCAAAACCACCCGCAACTTCAAACGCTGGATCAAGTGGCTGGCCGTGTATGCCGACAGTGCCATTTGCATTTCTGAAATTGTCAAGCTTCAACTGCACACCTGGCTGAACACTCACTTTGGCGTGCTGCCCACAGCCTTACCTGCCAGCACCATCGTATTGGGGGCAGATATAGACGCCAGCGCGCCCAGCGGTGGCCTTCCAGCAGATGCCCAAATTCTGTTGGCGCGTCTGCGCAACACCCCCGCCGTTTTGATGGTCGGCACACTGGAGCCGCGCAAAGGCCACGACCAGGCGCTGGCCGCTTTTGAGCAGCTTTGGCAACAGGGCAACGGGGCTCTATTAGTCATCGTCGGCCGCCCGGGCTGGAAAACCCAGGCACTGCAAGAAAAACTGCGCCGCCATCCCCAAGCAGGCCAGCGGCTTTTCTGGCTG
This sequence comes from Acidovorax sp. BoFeN1, assembly GCF_003345135.1. Classification (NCBI taxonomy): domain Bacteria; kingdom Pseudomonadati; phylum Pseudomonadota; class Betaproteobacteria; order Burkholderiales; family Comamonadaceae; genus Acidovorax; species Acidovorax sp. BoFeN1. The sequence continues at coordinate 15,795 of NZ_QOZT01000065.1, read as the reverse complement.
GAAGACGTCAGTGATGAATATTTGGCGCAACTCTATGCCGCCTGCGGCGGCGTGCTCGTGGCCTCGCGCGCGGAAGGCTTTGGCCTGCCCTTGATCGAGGCCGCGCTGCATGGCAAACCCGTACTGGCACGCGATCTCCCTGTTTTCCGCGAAATGGCGGTGCCAGGCCTAAGCTGCTTCGACAGCGAAACCCCCCAGGGGCTGGCTGGCGCCCTGGCCGACTGGCTGGGGCAGCCTGCCTCCCAAGCGCCCGCGCCTGCGACAGGCACAACCGGGCCGCGTTTCCCCACCTGGCAACTTTCGGCTGCCCAGCTACTGCAGGCCTTGAACTTGGAACACCCAGTGCACAAGCAAAACAACGCCGCTGCTGCTCTCAACGCAGGCACCTCAACTACCTGCCCACCCGGATCGGTCGCATGAGCATCATTTCTTACGCGCAAAATTTTGAAGACGTCATGCTTTGGCGGGCCCTTGGTCATATCGAGCGGGGCTTGTATATAGATATTGGTGCCCAGGACCCGATCATCGACTCTGTCAGCCTTGCATTCCATGAGCACGGCTGGCAAGGTATTCATGTGGAACCCACACCACACTATGCTGAGCTGCTCAGGCAGCAGCGACCCGGCGACACGGTTATTCAGGCTGCGGTTGGAGCAGACCCGGCGGTGTTGCCGTTTTTTGAAATTCCCGACACCGGCATTTCAACGGCAGACGCAGCGATAGCAGCGCAGCATCGCGCACGTGGCTTCGACGTGCGCGAAACCAATGTGCCTTGCATTCCCCTCTCTGCCGTTTTTCAATTATGTGCAGAGCAAGAAATACACTGGCTCAAGATAGACGTAGAAGGTTTTGAGCAGCAAGTGCTGTCAAGCTGGGGCACGTCAACGGCGCGGCCTTGGATTGTGGTGGTGGAAAGCACGCTACCGCTCACACAGATCGAGACCCACCAAAGTTGGGAATCCATACTGCTTGGCTATGGCTATACCTCGGTTTGTTTTGACGGCCTGAACCGGTATTACGTTTCAGACACGCATCCTGAACTGAAGGCCGCCTTCGCCTCGCCCCCCAACGTTTTTGACGGTTTTGCCCTCAACGGCACCGCCAGCGCACCTTTTCATCAGCTCATAGCGGCGCGTTGCCAAGAAAAGATCAGCGCAACCGAAAAGCACCTGGCTGAACTGACGCTCAGCCAGAGCGAGCAAGAACGCGCCCTGCGCGTGGAACACGCCGAGAGGGAGCAGATTCTTCAGCAAAAACTGCAGGCGTTGCAAGATCAAGCCGATCAAGAGAAGGCCGAACTGACTCACAAGCACGGAGAACAGGCCAGTGCACTGCAGATTCAGTACGCCGAGCGTGAGCAAAGCCTGCACCAGAAACTGCAGGCGCTGCAAGAGCAATTGAACCGGCTGCAGCAAGAGCGCGCGGTACGCGAACAAACGCTGCATGAGCAAAACAGCCAATCGCGCCAGGAGCTGGAGAACCTGCTGCGCCAACTGGTGCAGCGCGAGCAGCAGCTTGCAGCGCAACTGCTCAAAGCCCAGCAGCAGGCCGAGCAAGAAAAAACAGCACTGGCGCGCAGCCATGGCGCGCAAGAGCGATCCCTGCGCGGCCAGTACGCAGAGAGGGAAGCGGCACTCACTGAACAACTGCAAGCCGGGCAACAAGAACTCAAGCGCCTGCAGCAGGAATGGGCGCTGCGCGAAAAAGAACACGTGGAACAAACCCGCCAATCGCACCAGGCGTTAGAAAGCCAGCTGCGCAGCCAGGTGCAGCGCGAGCAGGAAATCGCCGCGCAATTGCTGCAAATACAGCAGCAAGCCGCGCAAGAGAACACCGAACTGGCGCGCAGCCACGACGAGCAAGAGCGTGCGCTGCAGCGCGAACATGCCGAGCGGCAGCAGGTGCTTGCCCAACAGTTGCAAACCGCTCAAGAAACGCTACGCAGTCTGGAGCGCGACTGGGCGCACAACGAAAAAGCACTCGGCAAGGAAATTGCAGCCCTGCAACACGACGTGCATGCCCTTCATCACGCCAGGCAATTGCTCACGCAGCAGCATGATGCAGAACGCAGCGCCAAGCTGGGCGAGCACCAGCGCGCGCTGGCCGCTTGCGCAGCTTTGGAGGCAGAACTCAAAGCCGAGGTGTTGTTCGAGCAGCAAGCCAGCCTGCAACTGCGCCAGTCGCTGGCCGAATTGCAGCACCACCTGGACAGGGTGCATATGTCCCTCAGTTGGCGCATAACCGCCCCGCTGCGCAAGCTGGCCGCGCTCATTGCACCGCAAGGCAATGCCGCAGCCATATCCCTCAAGACGGATGAATCAAGCAGGCCAATGCAGAAGGCTGTGGCAGCGCCGCAGTCAATGGATGTGCAACTTACGTCTGCAAAGCCCGAAATACCCGCCACCGCTGTTGAAAATCATGTGCCAACCCCAGACGCAGCAATGGCCCCGGATGCCCCACCACTGGCAAATAGCCAGCCAGTTTCAGAAGCCCCATTGATCAACGCTCAATTCGCAACGATTGAGCCCACCATTCCGTTCCCTGCACCAGTGACTATGTCGCCTACACCAGCTCCAGTCGCAGCCTCCACGCTCGATGAATTATTGGCCCAATACGATCAGCACTTCATTCAATCCGCCTACCTGACGTTGTTGGGTCGGGCCCCCGACCTTGAAGGGCTCAACTACTACCTGAATCGCCTGCGCGCGGGATTTTCAAAAATCCAGATTCTGGCGCAATTGGGCTTGTCAAAAGAAGGTAAAAACCACGCAGCCAAACTGCCGGGGCTGGATATCGCGATTGAACGCCATCAAAGAGCGCAATACCCCTTGATTGGCTGGCTATTCAGGCTGGTTAATGGCTGGGAGGGCAATCACCCCACCGAACGCAAATTGCGCAGTATTGAAAACCAGGTTTTTGTCCTGGGTGATGAGAGCAAACGCCGTTTTAATCAGCTGGAGACGGCACTTGCCGGTTTGCATCATCTGGTTGTGCAAGAAACTCGGTCTGTCGTCGCTGCAGTGAGTAGCGCACCCTTGATAGTGCCGGGTGAATCAAGCACGACATCTATTCAGCCGCCAGAGCCAGAAGGGCTTAAGCAACTCTCGCCACGTGCAAAAGATATTTATTTTCAACTCAAAACAGTAGCAGCAGCTCATGCTGAGAGGACAGAGTAATGCGTATCGTGATTGATCTACAAGGGGCACAAAGTAGCGGATCTCGTAACCGTGGAATTGGACGATACACGTTGTCGTTAGCGCAGGCGATCATCCGAAATAAGGGCTCGCATGAGGTGCTAATAGTCCTTAACGGTCTATTTCACGATACGATTGAACCAATTAGGGCTCTGTTCGATCAGCAATTGCCACAAGAAAATATCCGTGTGTGGCATGCAGTCGGACCGGTTAGCCACATTGATCCGGCAAATAATTGGAGGAGGAAAACAGCTGAGTTGAGCCGTGAGGCATTTCTGGCAACGCTTTCTCCGGACATACTTTATGTGACTAGCCTATTTGAGGGGCTGACTGATGATGCGGTGACAAGTATTGGGTTACTTACACAAACCATACCTACTGCAGTCACTCTGTACGATTTAATCCCTTTAATCAATAGATCACCATATTTGGATAACCTTGTAGTCGAGTCGTGGTATGAAAACAAGCTTGACCAAATACGAAGATCCAGCCTATTGCTAGCCATTTCCGAATCGTCTCGTCAAGAAGGTATTGATTACCTTGGGTTTCCAATAGAGCGTTCAATCAACGTAGGTACAGCCGCTGATCCACAGTTTAAATATATTAATATTAGCAGTGTGATAGAGCGTGATGTACGTGAGCGCTATGGATTGCTGAAACCTTTCATTATGTATACCGGTGGCATTGATCACCGTAAAAATATAGAAGGACTGATTCGCGCATATGCATTGCTTCCCCAATCTCTGCGTATGAAGCATCAGCTCGCTATTGTTTGTTCTGTTCACGATGATACGCGCCGAATATTAGCAGACTTGGCAGCGAAGCAAGGTCTAGCTGCGGACGAGTTAATACTTACCGGATTCGTCCCAGAAAATGATTTAATTGCTCTTTATCATTTGTGCAAATCATTTATTTTTCCTTCCTGGCATGAAGGCTTTGGTCTCCCAGCTTTGGAGGCGATGTGTTGCGGGGCAGCTGTAATAGCAGCAAATACGTCAAGCCTGCCCGAAGTAGTCGGAAGAGAAGACGCGTTGTTTAACCCGCACGTCGACAGAGCAATAGCCCAAAAAATTCAACAAGTCCTGACGGATGATGCTTATCGTGAAGAGTTGATCCAGCACGGGTTGGCACAAGCCAAGAAATTTTCTTGGGACGAAAGTGCCAAATTGGCAATTGGCGCATTTGAGAAATTTCACGCTGAAAATTTGAGGAACCAGCCGACTTTCTCTCAACCTATTTCCAGGCCCAAGTTGGCATATGTTTCGCCACTTCCGCCCGAACGTACCGGTATCGCTGATTACAGTGCAGAACTGCTATTAGAACTAGCGCGTCACTACGATATAGATGTAATTGTGGCGCAGGAAACCGTCACTGACCCATGGATCAAAGAGAACTGCTCAGTGCGAACAGTGCTCTGGTTCTCAAGCCATGGCCACCTTTATGATCGCGTTCTGTATCATTTTGGTAACTCACCATACCATCAGCATATGTTTGACCTGCTGGCGCCAATACCTGGAGTTGTGGTCTTGCATGACTTTTTCCTGAGCGGAATTATCCATCATATGGATGCGCATGGATTTTCCCCGAACTGCTGGACCCGTGAGTTGTATCACAGTCACGGATACAAGGCTGTCCAAGAGCGCTACGATGCTAAAGATATCGCTGATGTAGTCTGGCATTACCCTTGTAACAAGACTGTCCTTGAAAATGCACAAGGCGTGATTGTTCACTCAGAAAGTTCGCGACGGCTTGCTAGTCAATGGCTAGGGGAAACCTTTCCTAAGGATTGGTCTGTTATTCCTTTACTCCGTACCCCAGCAGTTGCAGATGGGCGCTCAAAGGCACGCTTAGCCTTGGGATTGGACGAAGATGTATTTTTGGTATGTAGTTTTGGCTTGTTGAGCCCTAACAAACTAAATCGGCGTTTGCTGGATGCTTGGTTAGCGTCGCCACTCAGCAAAGACAAACGCTGCTACCTTGTGTTCGTGGGGGAAAATCACGCTGGTGATTACGGTGCAGAACTGACTGCTACGATCCGTAATAATGATCTCTCTAATCGCATACGTATCACTGGCTGGACAGATACAGCGCAGTTTCGTCAATATCTGGCAGCCGCTGACGTGGGTGTGCAACTACGTACCCTGTCTCGTGGTGAAACCTCCGCTGCCGTACTGGACTGCATGAACTATGGTTTACCCACTATCGTTAATGCGAACGGCTCAATGGCTGACTTGCCAGAAGATGCCGTATATATGTTACCTGACGAATTTGATGACGTTGATCTGACTAGTGCACTTGAAACCTTATGGAAAGATGAAAAAAACCGCCATGCCATTGGAGCGCTCGCGCGTGAAGTGGTTCACACGCAGCATGCACCACGCACCTGTGCTGATCGATATACGCAAGCTATTGAGCGTTACTATAAACAGGAAAAAATTGGCACAGCCAGCTTAATCAATGCGATCGGAAAAATTGAAGATAAATTAATAAATGAAAATGAGTGGTTATCACTTTCATTATCTATCGACAGAAACGATCAATGGCCTGCAAAAAAACAGTTACTACTTGATATTTCAGTATTAGTACAGTCTGATGCCAAAAGTGGCATTCAGCGAGTGGTTCGCAGTATCCTTTCCGAACTTCTCGAAAATCCACCCAAAGGATTCAGAGTCGAACCAGTCTATGCTTATCCAGATGGCCCTTATCGTTACGCTCGTCAATTTACGCTAGGTTTTATGGGTTGTCCCACTACGGCCTTAGTAGACGACCCGATAAATGTTGCAAATGGCGATGTTTACCTATGCCTGGACCTTACACACCATATTGCTTTAGCTCAGGTTGATTTTTATGCCTACATGAGACGAGTTGGTGTTCAAGTTAACTTTATCATTTATGATTTATTGCCCATCCTAATGCCCCACCGCTTCCCGGACGGGGTTCATACTTTGCACGCACGTTGGTTAGATATGCTTGCGCGTACAGATGGTGTTTTGTGCATCTCCCGTGCCGTAGCGGATGAGATGGCGGAATGGCTCAACGTATTTGGCCCTGCGCGTTTGCGCCCGCTTAAGATAGGCTGGTTTCACCTAGGCGCGGATGTGGCTGAGTCAGTCCCAACAAAAGGTTTGCCCGTTGATGTAGAGCATGTGTTGAAAACCATATCCCGCCGCCCGACTTTTTTAAGTGTTGGGACGATCGAACCGCGAAAAGGGCAGCAGCAAACGCTGGCAGCATTTGAACGACTCTGGAATAAAGGCGTTGATGTCAATTTGGTGTTCGTGGGCAAGCATGGCTGGAATGTAGATCAACTGATCGACGCATTAAGCAGCCATTCAGAACGCGATCGACGCTTGTTTTGGCTGGATGGAATTAGCGATGAATACCTCGAAGAAGTCTATGCGGCCTCTACATGTTTGATCGCCGCTTCAGAAGGCGAGGGCTTTGGCCTGCCGCTCATTGAGGCTGCACAGCATAAGCTACCCATCATTGCCCGCGACATCCCCGTGTTTCGCGAGGTGGCAGCAGAGCACGCTTTCTATTTCTCTGGCCTAACACCTGATGCGCTCGCTGACGGCGTGCGCAAGTGGCTGGCGCTTGACAAGGCAGGCCAGGCCCCACAGTCCGACACCATGCCATGGCTGACATGGAAGCAAAGTACACAAAACTTGCTGGATGTGACACTCGGCGATCAGTGGTATCGGCAGTGGATGCCCGACGATGTACGCCGCTTCTGGGGTGCTGATAGCCGCCTGGGTACGCAAGTGGGCAAACGCACCGGGCGTGACATCGTGAGCACAGGCCAGGCGGGGTACTTGCTTTTCGGCCCTTATATCCCCTTGGCCGCAGGCCAGTATCGAGTGGTGATTCGTGGTGCACTCGGTAAAAACGGCGCTTCCGGGGCACGTATGGATGTCGTCGTTGATAAAGGCGATCTCATCCTTGGCGAGTCTGTTCTGAGCGAGTCCGATAAGGATGGTTGTCTCGCAGCGCTGCTGTTATCGCTGAATGCACCTTGCACCGACCTAGAGGTCAGGGTCTGGGTCAGTGCGAAGACTGATTTGCATGTATCCATGATCGAGATTGCACCTTGGCAAGGTGAACAAAAGTCAAGCAGTATCGACTCAGAGAACATAGCAAGAGTGGATTCCCCTGATCGAGATGCGGTATTGATCAAACCGGAAGGCCAGAAACAGAGTAGTCAAGTCATATCATTCGTACCGAGAGCAAAGGAACCCACCCAAGACTTCGCGGAAGTGAAGGCTGAACTATCACAGCGAGAGTTGATCGGCAGTTCGGCGTTGCTTCAGCCTGCACACAGTAACCCTTCTGACAAATCGAGGCATCGAAATGAATGAGTTCTGGGCACCAAACTTTATCGTCGTTACCTTTGATCAATTCGTTACGACCGAGTTGGCTTAATCCAACAATCACAATTTTTTTCAGGATTTATTTATGATCAGCCAGTTGTGCACAAAAAACCAACTACAGAGTAGCGATTTCGATTACTGGGCTACATTATTTGGTTCAGCAAAACATATGCATCGTAAAGTATGGGAGTGGTGTTTTATTGCACAAGCGCTTTCTAGCGCAGGTGTATTGAAAGATGGAAAAAAGGGGTTTGGATTTGCCGTAGGAGAAGAGCCACTCGTTTCGGCTTTTACTATGCGTGGCGCAACAATTATTGCGACTGACTTGGATCCTCAAAGTGGAAGTTCACAAGGGTGGATCGAAACATCGCAACATGCAACTAACATTGAAAAATTAAACAAGAGAAAAATATGCGCGGATGATCAGTTTCGCGATCTATGCTCCTTCGAGTTCTGCGACATGAACAACATACCGGAAAAATATAATAGCGACTTCGATTTTATTTGGTCATCCTGTGCACTTGAGCATCTAGGTTCGCTTGACCATGACAAAGATTTTATTTTGAATTCACTCCGTTTGCTGAAACCCGGTGGCATTGCAGTGCATACGACAGAATTCAATGTTTCGTCAAATTCAGAAACCATTACATCAGGTGAAACAGTCCTTTATCGGAAGAGCGACATTGAATCCATTATCACCGAAGTCCGTAAAACCGGTTGCACAATAAATATTGATTGGAATTATGGAGGTGATGATTTAGATTACTTTGTGGACATACCGCCTTACACGCATAATCCGCATCTGAAATTACGAATAGCGGATTTTACTGTAACCTCAATCGCATTGGTTATAAATAAGCCATGATTCGATTTATACAATGCCATCCTAATTTTTTAGAGAGGCCTAATCTTGATGGCATCAATTATTTCTGAAGTCATGGAGCGCAAATTCTGGCCACGCCAGTAAGCAGTAATATATTCATCGAACAATGCGCAGTCTTTGACGCGATATTCGAAGCAGCAGAAATAATGACCAAGGCGGTGCTTGCACGGACCCCGCAAGCAGCCAACGGGGGCGGCTCCTGTTCACGTTCGATCAACTCAAACCGTATATCCTAGTATTCCTATTGTTTCAACTTTAAGTAGACTTACAAAATGACTAAAACAGCAATCATCACAGGTATTACCGGCCAAGACGGCGCTTATCTCGCCGAACTGTTACTGGGCAAGGGCTACAAGGTTTACGGCACCTACCGCCGCACCAGCTCTGTCAATTTCTGGCGCATTGAAGAGCTGGGTGTCGACAAGCACCCTAACCTGCACCTGGTTGAATATGACCTGACCGACCTGTCGGCCAGCATTCGCCTGCTGCAAACCACGGGTGCCACCGAGGTGTACAACCTGGCCGCGCAGAGCTTTGTGGGCGTGTCGTTTGATCAGCCAGTCACCACGGCAGAAATTACCGGCCTTGGCCCCGTGAATTTGCTTGAGGCCATTCGCATCGTCAACCCGAAGGTGCGTTTCTACCAGGCCAGCACGTCTGAAATGTTCGGCAAGGTGCAGGCTATTCCGCAGATTGAAGACACGCCTTTTTACCCGCGCAGCCCTTACGGCGTGGCCAAGCTCTACGCACACTGGATGACGATCAATTACCGCGAGAGCTACAACATTTTTGGCAGCAGCGGCATTTTGTTCAACCACGAAAGCCCGCTGCGTGGCCGCGAGTTTGTGACCCGCAAAATTACCGACAGCGTTGCCAAGATCAAGCTGGGCAAGCTCGACTGCCTGGACCTGGGCAACATCGATGCCAAACGCGACTGGGGTTTTGCCAAAGAGTACGTGGAAGGCATGTGGCTGATGCTGCAGGCTGATGAGCCCGACACCTTTGTGCTGGCCACCAACCGCACCGAAACCGTGCGCGACTTTGTGCGCATGGCGTTTAAAGGTGCCGGCATTGCCGTGGACTTTAAAGGCGAGGCCGAAGGCGAAACGGCGGTTGACACGGCTACCGGCAAAACCGTCATGCGCATTAACCCCAAGTTTTACCGTCCGGCTGAGGTTGAGCTGTTGATTGGCAACCCCGAAAAAGCCAAGGCCAAGCTGGGCTGGGCACCCGCCACCACGCTGGAGCAACTGTGCCAGATGATGGTGGAGGCTGACATTCGCCGCAATGAAGCCGGGTTTTCGTTCTAATTAGTCAGTAGTAAGGCCTTCCCTATGACGCCCATGACGGCCATGACGCCGATGACGCAACTCCCGCTGGTGGATATCAGTGACCTCATGGCCCAAAGCGGGGTTGCGTTTGGCACCAGTGGTGCGCGCGGCCCGGTCGTGGCCATGACCGATGCGGTGTGCTTTGCCTACACGGCAGCCTTTTTGCAGCACATGGCCAGCGTGGGCGAGTTTGCGCCGGGCACGCCTGTCGCTCTTGCGGGTGATTTGCGGCCAAGCACGCCGCGCATTCTGGCCGCTTGCGTGGCAGCCATCCAGGCGCAAGGTGGCGTGCCGGTGTTTTGCGGTTATGTGCCTTCGCCCGCGTTGGCGCTGCATGCGTTTTCGGTAAAGATTCCGTCGCTCATGGTCACGGGCAGCCATATTCCCGACGACCGCAACGGCATCAAGTTCAACCGCATTGCGGGTGAAGTTTTGAAGCCCGACGAAGCGGGCATTAAAGCCCAGCAAGTGGCCATGCCTGCGGGCCTGTTTGACGCAGCGGGTGCCTTGCTGCTGCCGCAGGCGCTGCCTGCGGTGGTCGACGTGACCGGGGCATATGTGCAACGGTATGTGCGCTTTTTTGGGGCAGATGCCTTGAGCGGCATGCGCGTGGGGGTGTACCAGCACTCTGCAGTGGGGCGCGACCTGCTGGTGACGCTGCTGCAGGCGCTGGGCGCTGAGGTGATGGCCCTGGGGCGTTCGGCCACGTTTATTCCGGTAGACACCGAAGCGGTGCGCCCGGAAGACGTAGCGCTTGCGCGGCAATGGGCTGCCGAACATCGGCTTGACGCCATTGTGTCTACCGATGGCGACTCCGACAGGCCGCTTGTGGCCGATGAGCATGGCGAGTGGCTGCGGGGCGATGTGCTGGGCATTTTGTGCGCCCACTACCTGGGCGCGCAGTGCGTGGCTACGCCGGTTAGCAGCAATACCGCGCTTGAAAAATCCGGCTGGTTTGCACAGACACCGCGCACGCGCATTGGCTCACCCTTTGTTATAGAGGCCATGCAGACTGCTCTGCAGCAGGGCTTGCCGGGCGTGTGCGGCTACGAGGCCAACGGCGGCTTTTTGCTGATGAGCGCAATGCGCGTCGAAGGGCGCGAGTTGGCCCCCCTGCCCACGCGCGATGCCGTGCTGCCCATGCTAGCGGTGATGGCCAGCGCGCGTGCAAGGGGCTGCACGGTGTCGGCATTGCTTGACGCCTTGCCGGCCCGGTTCACCTGCAGCGACCGGATTCAGAACTTCCCCACGGCCCTGAGTCAGGCACGTCTGACGGCCTTGCAGACCGGCAGCGATTCCGAGCAGCGGCAGGCTTTTGAACAGGTGTTTGGCGAGGTATCTGGCACCGTAAGCGACCTCAACGCCACTGACGGTTTGCGCGCCACATTTGCCAACCAGGAAGTGATCCATCTGCGCCCATCAGGCAATGCACCCGAGCTTCGCTGCTACACAGAGGCATTGTCGGCACAGCGCGCGGCTGAAATCAACTTGGCGGCGCTGCGCGTTTTGGCGACCTGGCGAGACGCATGATGGCATTAGCTGCCAAATGCCTGGTTCACCATACGCACGAAACACACAAGGTAAATCTATGAGCAAAATTTTGGTTACCGGAGCAGACGGCTTCACCGGCCGCTACCTTGCGGCGGAACTGCAGCGCGCGGGTTACGAGGTGCATGGCCTGGTGCATAACCCCGTTGCTTCTGGCAAGGTTGCCGGGGTCAGTGCATTGCATGTGGCTGATTTGTCTGACGCCGCAGGGCTGGCCGCAGTGGTGAATGAGGTGCAGCCCGACAAGGTGGTTCACCTTGCTGCCATTGCTTTTGTAGCGCATGGCGATATTGAGGCTATCTACCGCACCAATCTGGTGGGCACACGTCACCTGCTGGAGGCGTTGGCCCAAAGCAAAGCGCCGCTCGATGCGGTTTTGCTGGCCAGCAGTGCCAACGTGTACGGCAACTCTGTGGGCGGTGTGCTGGACGAAAACACCCCGCCTGCCCCAGCCAACGACTACGCCGTCAGCAAGTTGGCGATGGAGTATGTGGCGCGACTGTATGCAGACCGCCTGCCGCTGATCACGGTGCGGCCTTTCAACTACACGGGCGTTGGGCAGGCAGAGAGCTTTTTGATTCCCAAAATCGTCAACCATGTGCGCCGGCGTGCCCCGCTCATTGAGCTGGGCAACCTGGATGTGGCGCGTGATTTCTCCGACGTGCGCAATGTGGTTCAGCTATATCGGCGGCTGCTGGAGGCGCCGGCTGCCGTTGGGCAGACTTTCAACGTGTGCACGGGCCAGGCCTGGTCTTTGAACGATGTGCTCGCCATGGTGCGTGAAATTTCGGGGCACGACTTTGAGGTACGGGTGAACCCCGCCTTTGTGCGGCAGAACGAGGTCAAGACGCTGGTGGGCAGCCGGGCCAAGCTGGATGCGGTGGTGGGTGAGGTGCCTGAGATTGCGCTGCGCGACACCCTGCGCTGGATGCTGGAGGCGTGAGTTTGAAGCTGGTCTTGTCGGTGGAGGCGTTATCCCCCAGCCTCACGGGAATTGGCCGCTACACATGGGAGCTGGCGCAGCGGTTGCCAGAGCATGCCCAACTGCAAGGTGTGCGGTTTTACCGGGGTGGGCGCTGGGTGGATGAGCCCGCCCGTTTGTTGCAGGTGGCAGCGCATACAGGCACAACGGCTAAAGCCAAGCCATTGTTTCGGCTCAAGCGACCGCACTGGCTGCACAACTGGCGCACCTCGGCAGCATGCCGCGGGCGGGTTTTTCATGGCCCCAACTTTTTTCTGCCGGCCTGCGCTGAGGCAGGGGTTGCCACCGTGCACGATCTTTCGGTCTTCAAATACCCCGAGACGCATCCGCTGGAGCGCATCAGGCATTTTGAGCGTGAGTTCACCAACTCCATGGCGCGGGCAAACCACTTGGTCACCGACTCTGAGGCCACTCGCCTGGAAGTCATGAGTTTTCTGGGCTGGCCCGCAGAAAAAATCACGGCAGTGCCGCTGGGCGTTTCTTCGCAATTTACACCGGCATCTGCCGCTTCCTTGGCCCCGTTTCTGGCCAAATATGGGCTGGCGTTTAAACGTTATGCGTTGTGCGTTTCCACGCTGGAGCCGCGCAAGAAAATTGCCAACTTGCTGCAGGCCTATGAAAACCTTTCGCCTCAGGTGCGTGAGCAATACCCTTTGGTGCTGGTGGGCGGCGCTGGTTGGCTGAGTGAGGCACTGCACCAAAAAATTGACCGTTTGGCGGCGCAGGGCTGGCTGCGGTACCTGGGTTTCGTGCCAGAAGCCGACTTGCCTGCGCTGTATGCCGGCGCCCATGCGTTTGTTTACCCTTCCGTTTACGAAGGTTTCGGGTTGCCGGTGCTGGAGGCTATGGCCTCTGGTGTGCCGGTGGTTGCTTCCATGTTCACTTCACTGCCTGAAGTCACGCAAGGCGCTGCCCTGCTGGTGGACCCTGATGACATTGATGCGCTGACCCAGGGTATTCATAAAAGTATGTTCGACGAACCCTGGCGAGAAACCGCCTGCAAGGCGGGTTTGGCCATAGCCCAAAGTTATACGTGGAGCCGCTGCGTAGATCTAACGGTCGATGTTTATAAAAAAGTAATGCGCTGAATTACGACCACATTATAAAAAAATGCAATTTAAATTCATGAAATCAAAACCTGCTGGCGCACTAAACCGTCCTGTTTCATTGCTGGTTTCACTGCTTGCCGCAAGTGCTGTGGGCATGCTCAGTGGCTGCTCTACCTACCCAACCTGGCTGCCTTCATCAGGCCCCAGCACAGAGCAAGTGCAACAAACACCCGACACGCCAAGCGGCTCAGGCATTCAGATTGTGGATGTGAACGATGCCGTGGCGCGCAGGCTGCTGGCCAGCCAGAGGCTGGCACTTTTTTCTGAAACATTCAGCGCTTCTGCCCAGCCGGGTTATGTGATTGGCGCGGGTGATGTGATTGAAGTGTCGGTATGGGAGGCGCCGCCTGCCGCCTTGTTTGGCAGTGGCGCTATAGACCCGCGCTCGGGGCCAGCCACCACGCGCGTAACGGCTTTGCCTGAACAAATGGTCAATAGCAACGGCAGCATCAACATTCCATTTGCGGGGCAAATTGCAGCCGCAGGGCGAACCCCGCAGCAGATTGAGGCCGACATCGTGCAGCGCCTCAAGGGCAAGGCCAACCAGCCGCAAGTGCTGGTGCGGGTGATCCGCAATAACACGGCCAATGTGACGGTAGTAGGCGAGGTGACGACGAGCACGCGCATGCCACTCACAGCACGCGGCGAAAGGCTGCTGGATGCGCTGGCCGCAGCGGGCGGCACGCGCCAGCCGGTCAACAAAATGACATTGCAGGTAACGCGTGGCAACCAGGTGCAGGCCTTGCCCCTTGACACGATTATTCGGGATCCTCGTCAAAACATCGTGCTTCAGCCCGGCGACGTGGTGACATCGCTGTTTCAGCCACTCAGTTTTACCGTGTTGGGTGCCACTGGCAAAAATGAAGAGTTGAACTTTGAAGCACAGGGCATTTCGCTGGCGCAGGCCCTGGCCCGTGTGGGTGGCCTGCAGGATTCGCGGGCCGATGCGCAAGGTGTGTTTATTTTCAGGCTGGAGTCGCCTGCCGCGATGGAGCTGAATGGAAAGACGGTGCCCACAACGCCTGAGGGGAAGATACCGGTTATTTACCGTGTCAACCTCAAAGATCCGGCCACTTTCTTTGTGGCGCAGAGCTTTCCGGTGCAAAACAAGGATGTGCTGTATGTGTCCAATGCGCCCGCGGCTGAATTGCAGAAATTCCTTAATGTTGTAGTTTCCACTGTTTATCCCGTTGCTAACATTATTAATATGGGAAATTAAGTTGTTTAATTTGGATGAAATTTTCAAACCACTCCATGCGTGAGTCGTTGATTGATGTTACACGCCTAGTAGATAGGGCGATGCAGGGGCGATTACCCACGGGGGTGGATCGCGTCAGCCTTGAATATATTCGCTATTTTGGCCATCGTGCAACGGCACTGGTGCGATTTTCTGGGCAATGGGTAGAGCTTTCGTTGGCGGATTCAGAGCGCGTTTTTGATGGGCTGCTGTCCCCAGCGGACAACTTCAACGCTTTGGTTCGGCTGGCAGTTGCCAAGTCTTTCTTGAGTAGTGTGGGTCGTCAGTTCACCGATTCCCGGTTTTTTTTCAATACCGGGCACAGCGGTTTGGAGAAAACGTATTACGCCCAATTTTTGCAACGTAGCGCCTTGAAACCTCTGTATTCAGTTCATGATCTCATTCCTGTGACACATCCTGAATATTGCCGTCCCGGGGAAGCTGAGCGCCACCGGGTTCGAATGGACACCATGCTTTCTACAGGGCAGGGCGTTATTGCCAGTTCAGCCGCCACGCTTGCGGAGTTCGCCGCTTATGCGCAGGCAAATTCTCGTCCTATGCCAGAGACTGCAGTGGCATTGCTCGCGCCTGCCCGACTGCCTGAGGTGTTTGCCCCGCCGAAATTAGATGCTCCGTATTTTGTGTTCCTGGGCACCATTGAGCCGCGCAAGAACCATTGGCTGTTGCTCCAGTTGTGGCGGCAATTGATCGAGCGCTTGGGGCAGGCGGCACCCCGCCTGGTCATCATCGGCCAGCGTGGTTGGGAGTGCGAAAACGTGGTCGATCTGCTGGAACGTTGCGAGACGCTGAAGGGTTTTGTCTTTGAGCAGCCCGCCTGCAGCGATAGCGAGTTGGCTTGTTGGCTGCGCCATTCGAGGGCCTTGCTGTTTCCCACATTTGCGGAGGGCTACGGTATGCCTTTGGCTGAGGCGTTGTCCATGGGCGTACCGGTCATTGCCAGTGATCTGTCGGTTTTTCGGGAAATCGCTGGGGAGGTTCCCGAGTATGTCGATCCGTTAGCAGGCTGCTGAAATACTCCCCACCGACAGTCCGCGACAGCCGCCCAGCCGCGACAATCAAGCCCCCCACTGACCAGACAGACGAGCCATCCATGCGCGGAGCCGACACCTTCACCGAGAGCCTG
>NZ_QOZT01000064.1:0-23114 GCF_003345135.1 Acidovorax sp. BoFeN1 | reverse complement strand
GGCGTCGGCAGCGGGCGCCGGGGTGGATGGGTGGGCCTTTTGGGCCATTTGTCTGGCGGCCTGGCGTGCCGCTGCGGCAGCAGCGGCGGCACGGCGCACGGCCCTTGCCGCAGGTGTGGCGCCCGCTTCGCCCGAGCGCGGTGCGGTTGCTGTTGGCTGCGCGGGGGCAGGTTCAACTGCCAATGGGTCTGCGGGAACAGAGGGCTTGGCTTTTGCCGCAGCGCGCGCCAGCGCCATGGCCAGTGCGCCCGGGCTGTCTGGCGGCGCGGGGCCCTTTGCCGCAGACCGGGCCGGCATCACACCAGCCCTTTCTCGGCCATCGACAGGGCCTGGCCCGGCGCCACGATGAAATGGTCAAGCACGCGCACGTCCACCAGCGCCAGGGTGGTTTTAAGGGTTTGTGTCAGGGCCTCATCGGCCCGGCTGGGCTGCACGCTGCCGCTGGGGTGGTTGTGCGCCAGCACCACGGCCGCAGCCTGGTGGTGCAGGGCGCGCAGCACCACCTCGCGCGGGTACACGCTGGTCTGCGTGAGGGTGCCCCGAAAGAGTTCTTCCATGGCCAGCAGGCGGTTCTGGCTGTCGAGAAACAGCACGGCAAAAACCTCGTGCCCCTTGGCAGCCAGGTGCAACTGCAGGTAGTGCCTGACGGCTTCGGGCGAGTCGAACACCTCGCGCTCGCGCAGTTGCTGGGCCAGGGCACGGCGGGCGAGTTCGAGCACAGCCACCAGCTCGGCACGCTTGGCCGGGCCCAGGCCCTTGATGCGTTCGAGGTCGGCAGCGCTGGTGTGCAGCAGACCGGCTATGCCGCCAAAGCCACCACCGAGCTGACCTGTGGCGTCCACCGCGGGCGGGTCGAGCAGCTCTTGCGCCATCTGCAGCACGCCCTTGCCCACGATGCCGGTGCGCAGCAAGATGGCCAGCAGCTCGGCATCGGCCAGTGCCGCAGGGCCGCGTGCCAGCAGTTTTTCGCGGGGCTGGGCATCGGTGGGCAGGTCTTTGAGGGGCATGGCGCTGGTTGTTTGACGCCAGTCAGGGGCCGACGGGCGTAGGGCTTTGCCCGGTTTTCTACAATATGACCCAGTTTATCGGGACTTTCATGACCTCTACCGCTGCTTCCCTTCCCTCCGTCCAGTCGGGTTCTTTCCTCACGCTGCACTACCGCCTGGCCGGTCCGGCGGGGGATGTGATCAACACTTTTGAGGACAAACCGGCCACCTTGTCGCTGGGCACGGGCGAGCTTTCGCCTGCCATGGAGCAGCACCTGCTGGGCCTGCCCGAGGGCACGCACGCCACGTTCGAGCTGGCCGCCGGCGAAGCCTTTGGCGAGCGCAATGCCGACATGCAGCAGTGGGTGGCGCGCAAGCTGCTCAACGAGCTGGGCGATCCGGACGAAAAATACAACGTGGGCGACGTGGTGCAGTTCCCCACGCCCGACGGGCAGGGCAGCTACGCCGGCGCCGTGATGCAGGTGCGCGATGACGGCGCCGTGCTGTTTGACTTCAACCACCCGCTGGCGGGCCAGCCGGTGACGTTTGAAGTGCAGATCATCGGCGTGTTGTGAGCCATGCAGAAACCCCAGGAAATCCTGCTGGCCGAGCCGCGCGGCTTTTGCGCAGGTGTGGACCGCGCCATCGAGATCGTCGAGCGCGCGCTGCAAAAGTTTGGCCGCCCGATCTACGTGCGCCATGAAATCGTGCACAACACCTATGTGGTCAACGACCTCAAGGCCAAGGGCGCAATCTTCATTGAAGAGCTTTCGGATGTGCCGCCCGGCGCCACGCTGGTGTTCAGTGCCCACGGTGTCAGCCGCGCCGTGCAGCAAGAGGCGCAGGCGCGTGGGTTCAACATCTTCGACGCCACCTGCCCGCTGGTGACCAAGGTGCATGTCGAAGTGGCCAAGCTTGCCAAAGAGGGCTACGAATTCATCATGATTGGCCACAAGGGCCACCCCGAGGTGGAAGGCACCATGGGCCAGCTCGACCACGGCATCCACCTCGTGGAAGACGTGGCCGACGTGGCCCGCGTGCAGCCCGCGCAGACCGAAAAGCTGGCGGTGGTGACGCAGACCACCCTGAGCGTGGACGACGCCGCCCAGATCTCTGCCGCCGTGCGGGCGCGCTTCCCTTTGGTGCGCGAGCCCAAGCAGCAGGACATTTGCTACGCCACGCAAAACCGGCAGGACGCCGTCAAACTGCTCAGCCCGCAAGTGGACCTGGTCATTGTGGTGGGCAGCCCCACCAGCTCCAACAGCAACCGCCTGCGCGAGCTGGCGGCCCGCCTGGGCACCACCGCCTACATGGTGGACAGCGTGGACGAGCTGCGCCACGAATGGTTTGACGGCATCTCCCGCGTGGGCCTCACGGCGGGTGCATCGGCGCCCGAAATTCTGGTGCAGCAGGTGATCGACCGCATCAAGGCGCTGGGCGCGGTGTCGGTGCGCAAGATGCAGGGCATCGAGGAAACCATCAAGTTCCCCCTGCCCAAGGGTCTCAAGATTGACCCCAGCACGGGCCTTGAAATCACCGAGCGCCTGCCCGAGACGGGGCCAGCGGGGCATTGAGCGGCAGGTTGTGAATGCTATTGAAATTATAGCTATTAGCGCTTGATGGGCATGCGCTAGAGGCTTATTTCACTTAAATTTTTGCGCGGCACACACTACAGTGACACCGCGGGGCCGCTCCACAAATCCAGCGGCGGATCGGCCGCCACGGCCCGCAAAATGTCGGTGCGCGCGATGAAGCCCGCCAGCACGCCGGCTTCGTCGGTCACCGGCAGGCCTGGCAGCCCCGTGTCGAGCAGCACGGCGGCCACGCGGCGCAGTTCGGTATCCGCGGCCACGGTGGGCACGGGGCTCACCATCACTTCGGACACCGGGCGGCGCGCCAGCTCAATGGCCTTTTTCACGGCGCCGGGCTCGGGCAGCAGGTCCAGCGGTGCCATGTCGGCCCGCAGCAGCAATCCGATCACGCGGCCCAGCGCATCGACCACCGGAGCCTGCCCCACCTGGCGCTCGGCAAGGATCTGCCACGCATCGTTTACGCGCATATCGGGGGCCACGCTGAGGGCGGTTGTGGTCATCACATCGCGCACCTCGGTCAAGGGCTGGCGTGCCAGCTGGGGGCCTTGCTCGGCCTGCGAATAGGCGCTGACCGCGTCCTGCATGCGCAGGTTGACAGGGGCGGCTGCTGGCTCTGGCGTGGGTGCGGGGCCGGGGGCGAGTGTGCCGTCAACATCCGGGCCACGCGTGCGCAGCGCCTGCGGGCGCGCCACACGCCGCACTGCTGCGATGTGCGCCAGGTTTTCGGGCCCGCCCCGGTACATCTGGCCCGACGGGCCGAACACAAAGAACATGGTTGCCTCCTGCGGGCAGCATGCCGCCCGTATGACCCATGTTATCGGCACGGCCAGCCAGAAAGTACAGCGCCACCTGTATCCGGGTGTGGGCTTGCACTGCACGGCGCTACCCAACGCTAGCCAATGCAAGCCAATGCAAGCCAACGCTACCCAGGGCCACCCGGCACGGCCCTCTAAACTGCTTCGCTTTACTCGCCCGGAGCCCTTGCATGATCAACCGCGCCGCCATCGCCGCCGCCCGCCGCCAGCTGGCCACCCAGCCCGATTTTTTGCGCACCACGCCGCTGATGCGGGTGTCTGGCCGATCCCTGGGTGTGGACTGCGGCGAAGTCTGGCTCAAGCTGGAGCACCTGCAGGTGGCCGGCAGCTTCAAGGCGCGCGGCATGCTCTATCGCCTGCTGGCCAACCCGGTGCCCGAGAGCGGCGTGATCATCGCCTCGGGGGGCAACGCTGGTATTGCGGTGGCAGCTGCAGCCCGGGCGCTGGGCGTGCGCTGCGAGGTGTTTGTGCCCGAAGTCTCGCCCGAAGCCAAACGCGCCCGCCTGCGGGCCCTGGGCGCCGAGGTGGTGGTGACAGGTGCAGCCTATTCCGAAGCGTTTGAAGCCTGCGTGGCCCGCCAGCAGGCCACCGGCGCCCTGCAGGCCCACGCCTATGACCAGCCCGAGGTGGTGGCCGGTGCGGGCACCCTGGCGCTGGAGCTGGAAGAACAGGGAGGTCGCCTGCCCGACACGTTGCTGGTCAGCGTGGGCGGCGGGGGCCTTATCGGCGGTGTGGCCGCCTGGGTGGAGAGCCGCGCCCATGTGGTCGCGCTGGAGCCCGAACGCGCGCCCACCCTGCACGCGGCGCGCGCCGCAGGCCAGCCGGTGGACGTGGAGGTGGGCGGCCTGGCCGCCGATTCGCTGGGCGCCCGCCGCATTGGCGCCATTGGCTGGGAGGTGAGCCAGTGCCATGTGCACGATGCGCTGCTGCTGTCCGACGACGCCATCCGCGCCGCCCAGTTGTGGCTATGGAAAGAGCTGAAACTGGCCGTAGAGCCCGCCGCCGCCCTGGGCCTGGCGGCGCTGCAAACCGGCGCCTACCGGCCTCAGCCGCAGGAGACCGTGGCCCTCATTCTCTGCGGCGCCAATTTTGATCCAGCCAGCCTCACCTGAGCCAGAAAGCAGCCCATGCAACGGGCGCGGTCCATGCCAGTGCACCCGTGGAACCGGCTTTGCCGGGCCACCGGGTGCGTCCCCCTCGGGGGAAGGCGCGAAGCGACTCAGGGGGGCTTAGATTTCGACTCAGGGGGGAACTAAAATCCAGCAATGCTTGACATTCTTCTTCTCCGCAAAGACCTCGACACCGCCATCGCGCGCCTGGAAACCCGCAAAAAACCCCAGGCCTTCCTGAACGTGGAAGCGTTTCAGGGGCTGGAATCCGAGCGCAAGACGCTGCAGACCCGCACCGAAGAGCTGCAAGCCCAGCGCAACCAGCTGTCCAAGCAGATCGGCATGCTCATGGGCAAGGGTGACAAAGACGGCGCCGAAGCCGCCAAGGCCCAGGTGGCAGCGTCCAAGGCCGAGCTGGAACAATCCGCCGCGCGACTGGAGCAGATCCAGGCTGAGTTGCAGGCCATGCTGGCTGCCGTGCCCAACCTGCCGCACGAATCCGTACCCGTGGGCAGTGACGAGGCGGGCAACGTGGAAGTCCGCCGCTGGGGCGCCCCCGCCACCTTTGCGTTCGAGGTGAAAGACCATGTGGACGTGGGCACGCCGCTGGGCCTGGACTTCGACATGGGCGTCAAGCTTTCGGGCTCGCGTTTTACCGTGATGAAGGGCCAGATCGCCCGCCTGCACCGTGCCCTGAGCCAGTTCATGCTGGACGTGCAGACCCAGGAGCACGGCTACACCGAGTGCTATGTACCCTACGCCGTGAATGCCGATTCGCTCAAGGGCACCGGCCAGCTACCCAAGTTTGAAGGCGACCTGTTCGCGGCCAAGAAGGGTGGCCAGGACGGTGAGCCCGTGCCCGACAATGCCGCGCTGTATCTCATCCCCACCAGCGAAGTGCCACTGACCAACTTTGTGCGCGACGTGGTGGTGGCCGAGTCCGAGCTGCCCATCAAGCTCACGGCCCACACGCCGTGCTTTCGCTCCGAGGCGGGCAGCTATGGCCGCGACACGCGCGGCATGATCCGCCAGCACCAGTTCGACAAGGTCGAGATGGTGCAGATCGTGCACCCAGACAAGAGCTACGAAGCGCTGGAGCAAATGACCGGCCACGCCGAGGCCGTGCTGCAAAAGCTCGGCCTGCCCTACCGCGTGATGAGCCTGTGCACCGGTGACATGGGTTTTGGCGCCGCCAAAACTTACGACCTGGAAGTGTGGCTGCCCGCGCAGAACACCTACCGCGAGATCAGCTCGGTGAGCAACTGCGAGGCCTTCCAGGCCCGCCGCCTGCAGGCGCGCTTCAAGAACGCCCAGGGCAAGAACGAACTGGTGCATACCCTCAACGGCTCGGGCCTGGCCGTGGGCCGCACGCTGGTGGCGGTGCTGGAAAACTACCAGCAGGCCGATGGCAGCGTGACGATTCCGGAAGCGCTGCGGCCCTACATGGGCGGGGTTGCCGTATTGGCCCCCTGAAAAATCCTGCTAGAATCGCAGGCTTCGACACACAGGAGAGGTGGCAGAGTGGTCGAATGTACCTGACTCGAAATCAGGCGTAGTGGCAACACTACCGTGGGTTCGAATCCCACCCTCTCCGCCAGTATGCACAAGGGTTTGTTGCTATTAATTTAGCAGCAAACCTTTTTTGCTTTTGGCGTCGGTACGGGCAGGTTGCACCGCGTCCGACACTCGCGTGGTTACCATGTGAAACCGCCATGTTCGGGGCCTGGCCAGTGGACTCGCGGGCACTGAGGCTACAGTCCCAAGTTGGTACCCAAACCACTGCAAAGCATGACCACATCTGAGCTGAGTTTGTTCAAGGCTGCCTTCATGCAGTCCTGGAATGCCATCGTCATCACCGACGCCGAACGTTTGGCGGGTTACCGTGTGCAGTTCGCCAATCCAGCCTTTTGTGCGATGACAGGCTATGCGCTGGACGAGTTGCGCGGGTGCACGCTCCAGATTCTCCAAGGCCCTGACACCGACCCGGCCGTGATTGACGACCTGCGCGCCTGCCTCAAGGAGGCTCGGTACTTCGAGGGCACGACGATCAACTACCGCAAGGATGGCGCGAGCTACGTGGTGCACTGGAATATCTCCCCGGTGCGCGACGACGAAGGTGTGCTCACGCATTTTGTGTCCGTGCAGCAAGATATTTCCGATATCGTGCGCGCTGCACAAGAGAACCTGCTGCTTGCGCGTGCGCTCGACGCCACCAGCGACCCTGTGGTGCTGACCGATGCGCGTGCACGGATCACCTTCGTCAACACGGCCTTTGCGAAAGTCACTGGGTACACCGTCCATGAAGTGCGGGGGAGAACGCCGGCCATGTTTCAGTCCGGAGCGCACGATGAGGCTTTCTACCGTGCCCTGAGAGCATCCCTTGATGCCGGAAAAGACTTCCGGGCCACCTTCATCAATCGGCGGCGCGACGGCTCGCTTTACCACTCTGAGCAGAGCATTTCCCCAGTGTGCGACGACAAGGGGCGCGTAACCCACTATGTGAGCGTCAGCAAGGACATCTCCGAACGCGTGGAGAAAGAGCAGAGCCTTCTTCACGAGGCAAGTCACGACAAGCTCACCGGCCTTCACAACCGTCGCTATGGTGAGCAGACCCTTGGCAAGGCCATCCTCGCGGCACACAAGCACGGCCGGTCACTCACGCTGCTTGTCTGTGACATTGACCACTTCAAGCAGGTCAACGACCGCTTCGGCCACCTGGCGGGTGACCGCGTGCTTCGCGATGTAGCGCACATCCTGCGTTCGGCGGTTCGCAGCCGAGATTGCGTCATTCGCTGGGGTGGTGAAGAGTTTCTGGTGCTGCTCGAACATTGCGAGCAGGCGCCAGGCGTGTTGTTGGCCGAACGCATTCGGCACCGCGTTGAAGCCCATCACGACGCAGACGTTGGCAAGGTCACGCTGTCGCTGGGCTTGGCCACGCTCAAGCCCGACGAAACGATGGAGCAACTCATCGCCCGCGCCGACGAAGCCCTGTACGAAGCCAAGCATGGAGGGCGCAACCGGCTTTCGATTTCGCAACGGCAAGGCGATAGCCCGGAGAGCATTTCCAGCCCTACGGGCTGAAATCAGTTGCCAATGGCTTTTTGGTGTCGCGCGCGTGCACATGACCGGGCCACGCCGCAGCGAAGCAGGCAATCACGACACTGGCTGAGGCCAGTGCCTGTTTCAAACACCCAAGGGATGCCCTGCATAGCTCCCTGCGGTCTGTGCTAGCGCGGCCTCGGGCGGTCCCCTGCATTGCTTTTCTTGCCAATAGCCGAGCTATTGGCCGCAAAAAGACGCCTTGTGGCCCATCCCGATTCGCACCACCACCGACTCGCGAGGGTTATGCAGGCCATCCCAAGGGCCTGATCGGTGCGGTCAGTGTTTGTGGTGGCGCGCACCCTTGCCATGGTGCTGGCTGCGCAGCTCTTCCAGCCGGGCGCGCAGGGCGGTGTCGGGCACGAGCGCGCTGGTGGCTTGCCCGGCATAGATGGCGCCGTCGTTGCCGTCGAGCGTGAGCACCTCGTATTCGGCCAGGGTCTGGCTGCCGATCTGCACGGTGCGGGCGGCCTCGTCGATGTACAGCGCTGTACAGCCGACCAGGCAGGTTTTGCCCATCTGCCGTGCCACCACGGCGGCGTGCGAGGTGCGGGCCCCGCGCTGGGTGAGCAGGCCCTGCGCGCCCTGCATGGCGGCGATGTCGCTGGTTTCGGCGTCCTGGCGCACCAGGATGGCAGGCAGGCCCCGCTGCGCCAGGCGTTCGACCGCCTGCGCGTCCAGCGCAATCGCGCCCGACACCACGCCTGAGCACGCCGGGTTGGCCTGGGCCAGCGGGGCGGGTGCGTTGTCGGGGTCGTCGCTGGCAACCATGCGCACGGTGCCCAGCGCGGCGGCGTCGATGGCCTGGGTGCGGTGCAAGGCCTCGGCGCTGTCGATCAGCCCTTCGTCCAGCAGGTCGATGGCGATGCGCGCGGCGGCCAGCGGGGTGCGCTTGCCCGAGCGTGTCTGCAGCATGTGCAACACGCCATCCTGCACGGTGAACTCGAAGTCTTCCATGTCCTGAAAATGCTGCTCCAGCGCCTGGGCCGAGGCCTGCAGCTGCTTCCAGGCTTCGGGGGCCACGGCGGCCAGCGTGGCGTGGCCATGGGCGTTGCGCCGGCCCGAGACCACGTCTTCGCCCTGCGCATTGGCCAGAAAGTCCACCCACAGGCGGGGCTCGCCCGTGCTCGGGTCGCGCGTGAAGCCCACGCCAGCACCCGAATGCCCGCCGGTGTTGCCAAACACCATGCGCTGCAGAATGACGGCGGTGCCCATGTCGGCGTCGATCTGGTTGATGCGCCGGTACTCTGCGGCTTTGTCGGCGTTCCACGAGGCAAACACCGCCTCGATGGCGCCCGAGAGCTGTTCCTGCGCATCCTGCGGGAAGGGGCGGCCCGCATGGGTTTCGTACAGGGCCAGAAAGCTGCGTGTGAGCTGGCGCAACTGGCTGAAATCGAGCAGCCGCTCATCCTGGCCCTGGGTGACTCGGGTGATCTCGGCCTCGAACAGGCTGGCGGGCAGCCCGGCCACCACTTCGCCGTAGCTGGACACCAGGCGCCGGTAGGCGTCCCAGGCC
Organism: Acidovorax sp. BoFeN1; assembly: GCF_003345135.1. Lineage (NCBI taxonomy): Bacteria > Pseudomonadati > Pseudomonadota > Betaproteobacteria > Burkholderiales > Comamonadaceae > Acidovorax > Acidovorax sp. BoFeN1. The sequence goes on along the minus strand of NZ_QOZT01000064.1, from coordinate 13,997 downwards.
ATGCGCGGGTTGCCGGTCTGGCGCACCAGGCCGGGCAGGGTGTGGTCGCTCAGCCCGATGTTGAGCAGGGTTTCGAGCATGCCCGGCATCGACACCGGGGCGCCCGAGCGCACCGACAGGATGAGCGGGTTGCGGTCGTCGCCAAACAGCAGGTCGGTGCTTTCCTCCAGCGCGTGCAGACCCACGGAAAACACTGGCAAAAAACAATCCTGCGGGGCATGGGTGTAGTGCGTTCCGATGACCAGTGCCACCGGGACGTTGAGCCCGGCCTGGGTCATGCGGTGCAGGTTGTAGCCCTTGGCACCCATGGTCTCCGGCGAGGGCTTGTGCAGGTGCTGGCTTGCGGGTGTGCGCACAAGGTACAGATGCTTGGGCAGACTGGAGCTGGATTTCATGCCGACATTCCCGTTTTGTTGAGCACCATCTGGCGCAGTGCATAGCCGGCCCGCAGCAGGTTGTCGGTGGCGTTTTCCAGCGTGGCGGCCAGGTCGTTGGCCAACATCAGGTCCACCGGGGCGTTGCGCAGGTTTTTGACCATGGCGGTGCGCGCCTGGCGAAACAGCTCGTCGCACTGGCGCTCGGCGCGCAGCATGCGCCACAGGGTCTGCAGGAACAGCTCGCTGTCGGGGCCGTCGGCGCGCTGGCTGGCCTGGCGGGCAATTTCGATGGCCTTGACCTGGTCCTGGATGGCGGCCAGCGTGGTGGCCGCCAGCTGACTCAGCGCTGCGCGCACTTCGGCGGGCAGCCCGGGGGCGGGATGGATGAGTGTGAGCGAGTGCATGAAGGTCGCTTCTTCGAGCGCGTCGGCCACGTCATCGGCCTTTGTCAGAAAGTCCACCACCGGCAGCCAGTGCGCGCGCCGCTCGGCCCGCTGGCGGGCTTCCATGAGCAGGTGGTCGGCCTGGCGCTCCCAGTTTTTGGCGCGCAGCACCTGGGCCTGGGTCTGTGCGGTATCGCCGGGGTTATCCAGCGCGTCGCACAGGCCCTCGGCCAGCGCGTGCGTGTAGGCGGCGTGCTCGGCCAGCAGGTCGAATTCAAAGGTGCGCTGGCGCAGCACGCGGGCCAGCAGCAGGTGCGCCTCGTCGGCCACCAGCGACACGGGCTGCTGCTGGCGCAGCACCATGCTGGAGATGCGCAACAGCTCCAGCAGGTAGGCGCTGGCGGCGGTTTCGCCCAGCACGTCGTCGAGCCGGTCGCCCACGCGGAAGGCTTCGCTGTCCACGGCCTGCATGGCGTTGTAAACCAGGCGCTCGGCACCGGCCAGCAGCCAGGCCATGTGGCCCCAGTCGTTTTGCGCGGCCTGCGCCAGCAGCTGGTGCGCCCGGGGCTTGCTCACAAAATGCTGCAGGCGCTTGCGGGCCCGGTTCCAGTCGATCACGAAGACGATGCGCGATGCCACGTTCTCCAGGCCGGTCTGCAGCTCGGCATTGCTTTGCGCCTGCAGCCGCGCCTGCCCCACAAGGTAGGGCTTGCCGGCGTTGAGCCCTTCGGAAACCCGGGGGTCGAACACCTCCCAGCCAAAGCCCATGTCTTCAAGCATTTGCCGGAAAAACCCGAAACGGCCCGGGTGCAGGTCGGAGTAGGTGAGCGAGATCGTGCTGTCCTGCACCTCGATGACCAGCACGTGGACGTCGTTGGTTCCGATGTCGTTCTGGATCAGCAGCCGCGGGCCGTCGCGCGTGACGGCGGTGTCAAGCCCGGGGTGCGAAAACTTCAGATCGGCGGTGCGGTGCAGGCCGCGCATGAAGGCGCGGATCAGCGGGCGGTCATCGTCCTGCACCTGCCAGGTGTGGGCGCCGTCCACGTCTTCGGTGGCCATTTCACCCGACAGTGCATTGATCTGCTTGTGCAGGTCCATGACCAGCAGGTGCAGGCTGTCGCCGCGCTGGCGGTCGCCGTGGGTCAGTTCGGCCAGTGCGGCGCGGCGCAGACCCTCGTCGTCGGCCAGGGCATGGAGCTGGCGCAGCCAGTGGTCTCGCCGCACGGTCAGCGCGTCTGCGCTGGCCTGGCCGACGTCGCACAGGGGGCGGGCCATGGTGGCGAGGTCGTTTGACAGCGCCTCCAGCAGGTTTTCCATGTGGGGCAGGATCAGCAGGTCGTCGTCGTAGTAAGCGCCGCTCAGCATTTCCGGGGCCCAGGGGGCGTCTTGCAGACCGGCGTGCGCGATGTCCGTCTCCCAGCGTCCTACCGGCCCATCGGGCGTGGACGCATGCTGCGCCGCCGATTGCAGCAGGGTGAGGTACAGCTTGAGCCGGTCGTTGGCCGCCAGGGCAGCTTTGATCCACGCGGGCATCAGCAGCGAGGGCTGCCCCAGGGACGCAACCGCTTTTTCCTTGAGCATCAGGAGTTTCTCCGCAAACACAGGTGGTGTATTAGCGCCTGCATGAATGGCAGGCTGATGACAGCCCCGCAGCGCCTGCGGGGTAGCCTCCCAGAAGGTTTTGCATTCAATCGGATAACTAGGCGGGGAGTCGCAGACAGTGCTTTAGCACGGCAAGGCGACCCAACGACGTTATACGTTTGAAGGCAAAACCGTATCAGCCGTCCTGCTGCGCCGTCAGGGCGGGCAGGTAGATGCGGCAGAACTCCTCGGGCATGCGCCGCGGCTTGCCGCTGCCCAGCTCGATGCACACCAGGTCCCAGCGGCCGCGCAAAAGGGTGGCCTGGTCGCTGTTGCGGATCAGCTGGAAGCGCCGCTCCATGGTCAGCTTGCCGTCGCTGGCCACCAGCCAGGTGCCCAGGGTGAGCGCGTCTCCCAGAACCGAAGGCAGCAGATAGTCGTATTCGCTGCGGCGGATGGCCATGGCGCGGTTCAGGCGGTGGTAGTCGTGCAGGTCCAGGCCCAGGGCCTGCGAATGTGCCCAGGCGACCCTTTCGCACCACTGCACGTACACGGCGTTGTTGGTGTGGTTCAGGCCGTCAATGTCGTGTGCCTGCGGTGTGGCGGGCAGGGTGAAAGGCTGTGGATGGTCCCAAGGCATGCGGGCGATTGTCGCCTGCGCCATGGGGCGGCAGGTGTCATGTGAATGACGCTGCAGACCGCGCGGTCGCCGCACGCTGCGGGTGCAAACGCTCAGCGCCCGGGAATCTCGCGCACCAGCCGCATGCCCACCAGGGTGTAGCGCGTCTCAGGGCTGTTCCAGTTGCGATAGCTGCAACGGGCATAAAACGCCCAGGTGTGCCACGAGCCGCCCCGGCGCACCCGCACGCTGCCCTCGGCAGGGCCTTGCGGGTCGGTGCGGGGGGACTGGGCGTAGTAATGGTCGCCATGCCAGTCCGCCACCCATTCCCAGGCGTTGCCCAGCATGTCGTGCAGCCCGAAGGCATTGGCCTGCAGGCTGCCCACGGGCGCGGTGAAGGCGTGGCCGTCGCTCGCGGGCAGGGCGTGCTGCCGCCAGCGTGGCCAGTAGGGCGCGGCGGCCTGGTCGAACAGGTTGGCATGGCGCACCAGAGTCTCGGGCGCATCGCCATGCGGGTAGCGCGTGCGGCTGCCGGCGCGGCAGGCGTATTCCCATTCCGCCTCGGTGGGCAGGCGGTAGCGCTGGCCCTCGGTGCGGCTGAGCCAGGCGGCCAGGGCCTGGGCGTCGTTCCAGGTGACGTTGACCACGGGGTGGCTGTCATCCTGCGCAAACCCGGGGTTGCGCCAGGAGTAGCGCGGGTTGCGGCCTTCAAAGGCATCGCCGCGTGCCGTGGTGGCGGTGTCGTAATCGGGGTTGTAGCCATAGCCACCGGTGCCGTCGGCCTCGGACTCCGGGCGATAGCCCGAGGCTTCGACGAAGCGGCGAAACTGCCCCACGGTCACCTCGTGCTGCCCCAGGTAAAAGGCCCGGCGGATGCGCACCCGGTGCACCGGGGTCTCGTCGCTGAGCAGGGTGAAGCGCTTGCGCTCCAGTTGGGGGAAAGCCTGGGCCAGCGCACCGGGAGATTCGGCGCTGCCCATCCAGAAGCGGCCCGCCGGCACCTTCACAAAGGCCATGCCGAGCGAGTTGGTCCAGACTTGCGGGCTCTGGTCCGCAGGCGGTGCCGCCAGGGCGCAGGCCAGCGGCGTCAGCGCAAAGAGCAGTGCGAAGGTGCGAGATGCCATGGCGTGCCCGGTAGGGTGCAAAACAATGAAGCCGTGTGAACCCGTGTGAGGCCGTAAGAAGTGGGCAGGGCCGCAGCACTTGCAGGCCATTGTGGCAGCGGTGGCGACGTGGCGAAAGCAAAAATGGCCCCCGGGAAGCGGGAGCCATTTTGTGGTCATTATTGCCTCTAGTGCTTATGGATAAAGCGCTAGTAGCTATTGAAATAATAGCGTTTGTGCAGCCCGTCAGGCGTTGGCGGCCTCGGCCAGTTGCTGCAGGGCGGCGGCCACGTCCTGCGCTGGCACACCTTCGATGGGCGCCAGCTGGCCCGCCAGGGCGGCGAGGGCGCTTTCGCCCTGCTGCTGCAGGCGGGCGATGGCCTGGCCCGCATCCTTGGGTGCGGCAAAACCCGTGCTTTGCAGCAGCAGGCGGCCATCTGCTGCCACGAACTTGAAGTAGAACTGGCCGTCGGCTTCGCGGTATTGCTTGAAGCTAGGCAGGGCGGCCTTGGTGGCTTTGGCGGCCTTGGGGGCTGCGCTGGCCTGGGCCAGGCTGCGCAGGCCCACGGCAGAGCGCAGCTTGCGCACAAACGGCGTGGCAATCTGGCGCGCGCGTTCGGCGCCCGCCAGCAGCGTCTGCTCGATCTTCTCGGGGTGGGCCATCAGGTCGTCATAGCGCTCGCGCATGGGCGCCACGTCGCGGTCGATGCGCTCGAACAGCAACTGCTTGGCATCGCCCCAGGCAATGCCCTCGGCGTATTGCCGGCGCAGTGCATCGGTTTCTTCGGGCGTGGCAAAGGCCTGGTAGATCTGGAACAGCGCCGAGCCCTCCACCTCCTTGGGCTCGCCGGGCGCGCGCGAGTCGGTCAGGATGCCGCCGATCAGCTTTTTGAGCTGCTCGCGCGGGCTGAACAAGGGGATCGTGTTGTCGTAGCTCTTGCTCATCTTGCGGCCATCGAGCCCCGGCAGCGTGGCCACATGCGCGTCAATCGCCGCTTCGGGCAGCGTGAAATGTTCGCCATACAGATGGTTGAAGCTGGCCGCCATGTCGCGCGCCATCTCGATGTGCTGGATCTGGTCGCGGCCCACGGGCACCTGGTGGGCGTTGAAGATCAGGATGTCGGCGCCCATGAGTACGGGGTACATGAACAGGCCTGCCGTCACGCCGTCGTCTGGCTCACGGCCGGCGGCGGCGTTCTTGTCCTGCGCGGCCTTGTAGGCGTGGGCGCGGTTGAGCAGGCCCTTGCCGGTCACGCAGGTCAGCAGCCAGGTCAGCTCGGTCGTTTCGGGGATGTCGGACTGGCGGTAGAAGGTGACCTTTTCCGGGTCCAGCCCGGCGGCCAGCCAACTGGCGGCGATCTCCAGCGTGGAGCGCTGGATGCGTGCCGGGTCTTCGCACTTGATGAGCGCGTGGTAGTCGGCCAGAAAGTAAAAGCTCTGCACACCCGGGCGCAGGCTGGCCGCCACCGAGGGGCGGATGGAGCCCACAAAGTTGCCCAGGTGGGGCGTGCCCGTGGTGGTGATGCCGGTGAGAAAACGCGTGGTGCTCATGGAACGGTGTCAGCAATAAAAGGGAAGGGTCAGCGGAGCAGGGCGGTCAGCGGGGTCAGCAGCAGGTTGATGGCGCCATGGCCCAGCGCCATCAGCGGGCGCAGCCAGAGCGATCCCAGCACCCCAGCCACCACCAGCCCCAGCACGATGAAGAAACCATAGGGCTCCACGCGCGAGACCATGTGCGCCTGCTTCCAGGGCAGCAGGCCCACCAGAATGCGCCCGCCATCGAGCGGTGGCAGCGGAAACAGGTTGAACGCCCACATCACCAGGTTGACCAGCACGCCGGCGCGCGCCATTTCAACGAAGAAGCGCTCGTCCACGCCAGTGCCCACCAAGGCCACCAGCAAGATCGCCCACAGCACGGCCTGGATGAAGTTCGAGGCCGGCCCCGCCAGCGCCACCCACACCATGTGGCGCTTGGGATTGCGCAGGTTGCCAAAATTCACCGGCACCGGCTTGGCATAGCCGAACAGGAACGCGCCCGAGGTGGCAAAGTACAGCAGCAGCGGCATCAGGATGGTGCCTACCGGGTCAATGTGCTTGATGGGATTGAGCGTGATGCGCCCCAACATGTACGCGGTGTTGTCGCCAAAGTGGCGCGCCGCATAGCCATGGGCCGCCTCGTGCACGGTGATGGCAAACAGCACCGGCAGGGCGTAGATCAGAACAGTTTGGATGATGTTTTCCACCGGGCGATTGTCTCAGGCTGTAGATTGCTGCAAAAAAGAGAGCTGCCAGCGCTTTCTGGATAAGCGCTGGAGGGTGATTTGGCTTGAAGTTTTGTATGGGCTCAAAGCCCAAGCGCCTGTACGCTGCCGCGGCCTTCGCGCAGCACTTCGGGGTCGCCGCCGTTGCCCATGGGCGTGAGATCGATCACGGTGGTGGGCTCCAGGGGGCAGGCGCCCGCATCCACGATGGCATCGAGCAGCTTTTCGTAGCGGTCGCGGATTTCCTGTGGGTCGTTGAGCGGGTCGGACTCGCCCGCTGGAATCAGCGTGGTGGCCAGCAGCGGCGCGCCATGCAGCTCCAGCAGCAATTGCAGGCCCTTGCGGTCGGGCACGCGCAGGCCGATGGTCTTGCGCGATGGGTGGCTCACGCGGCGCGGCACCTCTTTGGTGGCTTCCAGGATGAAGGTGTAGGGCCCCGGCGTGCCGAGCTTGAGCAGCCGGTATTGCCGGTTGTCCACCCGTGCGTAGTTGGCCAACTCGGACAGGTCGCGGCACAGCAGGGTCAGGTGGTGCTTGTCGTCCACCTGGCGGATACGGCGCAGGCGATCCACGGCGTCCTTGTCGTCAAGGTGGCACACCAGGGCGTAGCTTGAATCGGTGGGCACGGCCAGGATGCCGCCTTTTTGCAGCAGGGCCGCCGCCTGCTTGAGCAGCCTCGGTTGCGGATTTTCGGGGTGAACTTCAAAATACTGTGCCATGGCAGCCAATGCCTCCGGATCAATGTTAGGCCGGGTGCACCCGCTCGGCCAGCAGTTCCCACACGGGGGTCAGGGTGCCGGGCAGCAGGGGCAGGGCGCCCAGGTCGGTGTGGGATTCGTCGGGGCTGTGAAAGTCGCTGCCGCGCGAGGCGGCCAGGCCGAACTCGTGGGCCATCGCCCCGTAGGTGACATATTCGGCCGCGCTGTGGCTGCCGGTGACCACTTCCACGCCTTGGCCGCCATGGGCCTTGAACTCGGAAAACAGCGCGTATTCCTCGTTGGCCGTGAGCTTGTAGCGGGCCGGGTGGGCGATCACCGCCACGCCCCCGGCATCGGTGATCCAGCGCACCGCGTCGCCCAGCGCCGCCCAGCGGTGCGGCACATAGCCGGGCTTGCCTTCGACCAGAAATTTGCGAAACACTTCCGCAGTGTCGCGGCACACGCGGGTTTCAACCAGAAAGCGTGCAAAGTGGGTGCGCGAAACGAGTTCGGGGTTGCCCACAAACTTCAGTGCGCCCTCATAGGCGCCATGAATGCCCGCCTGCGCCAGTTGCGCCGCCATTTCGCGTGCGCGCCCGCCACGGCCGCCCCGGGTGGTGGCCAGGCCTTGCGCGAGCTGCGGGTTGTCGGCATCGAAGCCCAGGCCCACGATATGCACGGTGGTGTTGGCAAAACTGACAGAGATTTCCGTGCCCGTGAGGTAAGCCATGCCCTGGCTGCGGGCGGCGGCGGCGGCACGGGGCTGGCCGCCGATCTCGTCGTGGTCGGTCAGGGCCCACAGCTCAACCCCGTTGGCCCTGGCGCGCGCGGCCAGGTCTTCGGGCGCCAAGGTTCCGTCGGATACGACGGAGTGGCAATGCAGGTCGGCGTTGAGGTAGGTGGTCACCGATCCATTCTACGGGTTTGTCCTTGTGCGGGCGCTGCGGTGGGCCGTGCAGGCCGTGTTGCATTCAGCACAAAGCACCTGTTGCAAAATGTAGCATTTTGAACGGCGCCGGTGATAATTGCTCGTTTCATTCGCCCTTTCAGGGTTTCGGGGTTTCAGAAGGAAGAGCCATGCAGCTGGACAACATCCGGGTATCGCGCAAGTTGTGGGGAGCTTTCATCGGGTTGATGATTGCCATGCTGATCATGTCCGGCTGGGCGCAACACCGCTCCAACAACTCCATGGTCAGCGCCATGGATGCGGTGGTCGAGATCGAGGGGCGCATTGGGTCCGCCCTGCGCTGGCGTGGCGCCACCGAAACCGCCGTGACGATGATCATGGGCAGTGCCGTGACCACCGACGAAGCGCTGGCGCAGCAATATGACGCCCGCGTCAAGGAAATCATTGGCCAGATCAACAAGGTGCAGGAAACCATCGTGGCCTCGGCCACCGCACCGGCGGAAAAAGCGGCCCTGGACAAGGTGCAGGAAGCGCGCAAGCTGGTGCTGGCAACCACCGCCCGGTCGCGCGAGGTCAAGAGCGCGGGCGACCCGGTGGCCACCCAGAAGTTTGTGGACAGCGAGTTCACCCCCCTCGTCGCCGCCTACCTGAAGGCGCAGGACGATTTTGTGCGCACGCTGGAGCAGCGCCGCGAGCAGGTCCGCACCGATGCGTTCAACCGCCGGGTGCAATACGCCATCATGGGTCTGGTAATGGCTGCCCTGCTGCTGGCGGTGGGGCTGGCCATGGCGTGGCAGCTGGTGCGCTCCATCACCCGGCCGCTCGACCAGGCCGTCAATGCCATTGACGCCATCGCCGCAGGCGACCTCACGCAAGAGCTGCGTTCCACCCGCAAGGACGAGTTTGGCCATATGCTGCGCTCGTTGTCGGCCATGTCCACGCAGCTGCGGGGTGTGGTGACCGATGTGCGCTCGGGGGTGGACTCGGTGTCGTCGGCATCGGTGCAGATTGCCAACGGCAACCACGACCTGTCGGCGCGCACCGAGCAGACGGCCTCCAACCTCGAAGAAACCGCCGCCAGCATGGAGCAGCTGACGGCCACCGTCACCCAGTCGGCCGACACCGCCCGCCAGGCCAACCAGCTGGCGGGCACCGCCGCCCAGGCGGCCGCGCGCGGCGGCGAGGTGGTGGGTCAGGTGGTGGCCAGCATGCAGCAGATCACCGACAGCAGCAAAAAGATCAGCGACATCATTGGCGTGATTGACGGCATCGCGTTCCAGACCAACATCCTGGCGCTCAACGCCGCCGTGGAAGCCGCGCGCGCAGGCGAGCAGGGCCGGGGCTTTGCCGTGGTGGCCAGCGAGGTGCGCAGCCTGGCCGGGCGCAGCGCCGAGGCGGCCAAAGAGATCAAACAGCTCATAAGCACGTCGGTCGAGAACGTCGAAGCGGGCTCGGCCCAGGTGGCGCAGGCCGGTCAGAGCATGGAAGAAATTGTCTCCAGCGTGCGCCGCGTGAGCGACCTCATTGGCGAGATCACGGCCTCGTCCACCGAGCAGCGCGACGGCATTGCCCAGGTGAACCAGGCCGTCACGCACCTGGACCAGATGACGCAGCAGAACGCCGCGCTGGTGGAGGAAAGCACCGCAGCCGCCGCATCCATGCGCGACCAGGCCCAGCACCTGGCCAACGTGGTGTCGGTGTTCAACGTGGGCGCCGCGCTGACCCGCGCGCCCGTGGCCCCACGCCCTGCTCCGGCAGTGGCCGCCCCACGTTCCGCACCGGCCCCGGTGCGGGTTGCATCCGCCCCGGCTGCAAAACCGGCCGCGCGGCTGGCGTCTGCAGCTCCCGCCGCGCCCAAGCCTTCGGCCACCAAGCCCCCAGCGCCCGCGCCCCGCGCTGCGACCACGGGCAACGATGACGACTGGGAGAGCTTCTGATTCCCTCTACAGGCTTCAGATGGCTTCAGATTGCTCATGTTTTGATAGCTGCTAGCGATTGATGGGTAAGCGCTAGAGCCCGATTTGGTTTGTTTTATTGCGCAAGTATGCTTCTGGCGCTTACTCGGCAAGCATTCCGACTCACCCATCAGTATTTTGATTTTTGCGTCAAAAATTGCTAGCATTGCAAAAATTTTGACGCAAATATCAATTGCAAACCCTCCAAGAACTCGGTGAGGCCGTCGCCACACGTCGCAAACTGCTGGGCCTCAAGCAGGGCGATGTTGCGGCCAAGGCGGGCGTCACGCCCGAATCCCTGTCGCGCTTTGAACGCGGCAGGTCCGCGGAGTTTGGCGCGCGCAAACTGCTGGCGGTGCTGGCTGTGCTGGAGGCCGAACTGGACATCGTGGCGCAAGGCCAGGCGGGCAATCTGGACGAGTTGCGCCGCGAGCGCGCACAGTCCACCCCTGGGCGCACGGTCGATGCCCAGGGCACTTCCAGTGAGGGCCGTCGCTGATGCAGTTGTCTGTGTACGTGCTGGGCCGCGAGGTCGCCACGCTGGAGCAATCCGGCGACTTCAAAAGCGTGCTCACCTACCACCCGCAGGTGGCGGCCGACGACTTTGTGTCGCTCACCATGCCCGTGCGCCTGGAGAGCTATGTGTGGGACGACCAGCTTCCGCCCGTGCTGCAGATGAACCTGCCCGAGGGCTATCTGCTTCAGGTGCTGCAAGAACAGTTTGGCCCACACATCGGCGCCAGCCCCATTGCTCTGCTGTCCGTCATTGGCCGCAACATGGTGGGCCGCCTGCAGGTAGCGGCACCCGGCGCGCAGCTCGATGAACCGGCCCAGCCCATCGAAGTGGCTGCGCTGCTCAAGGGCGACAACTCCGAAGCCGCCTTTGCGGCCTTGGTGCGCCAGCACGCCACCAGCGGCGTCTCGGGCGTGGTACCCAAGTTTCTGGATGCGCAGGCCGACGCGGGCGCTGCACCGGCCGACCCCATGGAAGCATTGGCACTGCACAAAAAAGCCAGCGTCATCACCCGCCGCCACATCATCAAAGGCTCCAGCGCCCAGTTGCCCTTCGTCGCGTTGAACGAACACCTGTGCATGCAGGTGGCCCGCCGCGTCCTGCCCACTGCCCATACCGAAGTGTCCGACGACGGGCAGGCCCTGGTGGTGCACCGCTTTGACGTGGATGAACACGGCCAGCCGCTGTGGGGCATGGAAGACTTTTGCAGCCTGCTGGGCCTGCGCCCCGCCGCCAAATACGACACCACCTGGGAGCGCATCGCCAAAGCCGTGCGCGACCACGTGCCCGGCGCCCAGCGGCTGGCCACCTTTCGCCAGTTGGCCACCACCTTGCTGCTGACGTATGCCCTGCGCAACGCCGACTGCCACGCCAAAAACCTGGCCCTGCGCTACAGCCGCCGGGCCGACGTGCATCTGGCGCCCGCCTACGACATGCTCACCACCAGCGTGTATGCGGGCTTTGCGCACAACCCTCCCGGCATCGAGTTCATGGGCAAACGCACCTGGATGCCCGGCAAAAACCTGCAAAAGTTCATCGCCGCCACCTTTGGCATCCAGCCCAAGGAGCAACAGCACATGGTGCAAGCCATCAGCGACGCTGTGGCTGACGTAGCGCCCCAGGTGCGCCAGGCCATGGCGCAACACCCCGGCTTTGAAGACATCGGCAAACGCATGCTGCTGGCCTGGGCCGAGGGCGTGCAGGGCCTACGGGACGAGCGGGTGTACGCGGTAGGGGCGTGGCAGGCGGGCGATGCGTTTGAGGGGTTTTCGCCCCCAACCAAAACAAAAAATCGAAACTACCAAGATGGGGCACTCCATATTGCTGGGTAAGCGATGAGCGCTGGCTTTACGAAGGATGCAGCCACCGCAGCGCGCATCCAGGAAAAGCGGCACATCACCCTGATCGGGCTGGACACGTTGTTTGACCTGTGGATGGAGCACTACGGCAAGCTCACCGACCAGGCGTTGCGGCGGTTGCCGTTGCGGCCTATTCAGTCGTATTTGCCGGGGGGAGCGTAGCTGCATTGGGCTTTACAGCTGCGCGCCTTCCACCAGAAACTGCACCTTGCGCTCGCCCTTCCACTCGTTGACGTCGAGCCGAAAGGCCAGCAGCACGCGCGTGGGCAGGGGTTCGGTGTGGCTGAACCAGATGGCGTCGATGGGATTGCCCTGGTGGATGAGCTTGATGGACAGGTGGTTCTTGCCTTCGCCCACCAGCCGCTGGCTGAGCACCTGCACTTCTTCGCTGAACGTGGGTGGGGCAAAGCCCTGGCCCCACACCTCGCGGTGCAGGGTGTCCACCATGTCGGCGCGGCAGTATTCGGGGGCCAGCGGGCCGTCGGTTTCGATGCGGCGCGTGAGCGCGGCCACGTCGAGCCATTCGCGCGCAACCTGGGCCAGGGCCTGCTCGAACACGTCAAACGCTTCTTCGGCCACCGTGCAGCCAGCCGCCATGGCGTGGCCGCCAAATTTCAGCAGCACGCCCGGATGGCGCTTGGCCACCAGGTCGAGCGCATCGCGCAGGTGAAAGCCGGGGATGGAGCGGCCCGAGCCCTTGAGCTCGTGCGCCTTGCCCGGCGCGCTGCTGGCAGCAAACACAAAGGTGGGGCGGTGCAGCTTGTCCTTGATGCGACTGGCCACGATGCCGACCACGCCTTCGTGAAAATCGGGGTCGAACACGCTGATGGCGGGTGGCGGCTCTTCGTCCTCCTGGAACAGGCTTTCGGCCATCAGCAGCGCCTGGTCGCGCATGCCGCCCTCGATTTCGCGGCGCTCGCGGTTGATGCCGTCGAGCGTGGCGGCCAGCTCAGCCGCGCGGCCCGCGTCGTCGGTCAGCAGGCATTCGATGCCCAGTGTCATGTCGGCCAGGCGCCCTGCGGCGTTGATGCGCGGGCCTAAAGCGAAGCCGAAGTCGAACGTGGTGGCCACGGGCGCCTTGCGGCCGGCGGCGGTGAACAGCGCGGCCACCCCGGCAGGCATCTGGCCTGCGCGGATGCGCTTGAGGCCCTGCGCCACCAGGCGGCGGTTGTTGGCATCAAGCTTGACCACGTCGGCCACGGTGCCCAAAGCCACCAGCGTGAGCAGGGGGTCGAGCTTGGGTTGGGGTCTAGGTGCCCCCACGCTCCCCGCTTCGCGTGGTTCGCTGCCCCCAGCCGGGGAAGGGGCCCCGGCCGAGCCGGTTCCTGGGGCGCTCGATGCATCAAACACACCGCGCGCGCGCAGCTCGGCGCGCAGCGCCAGCAGCACATAGAACATCACACCGACCCCTGCCATGGACTTGCTCTCAAAGGTGCAGCCGGGCTGGTTGGGGTTGACGATGGCGTCTGCGGCGGGCAGCTCGGGGCCGGGCAGGTGGTGGTCGGTGACGAGGACTTGCAGGCCCAGCGCCTTGGCCTCGGCCACGCCCTCCACGCTGGCGATGCCGTTGTCCACGGTGATGAGCACATCGGCGCCGCGTTCGGCCACCCGGCGGGCGATGGACGCGGTGAGGCCGTAGCCATCGGTCACGCGGTCGGGCACGAGATAGTCCACGTGGGTAGCCCCCAGCAGGCGCAGGCCGCGCACGCCCACGGCGCAGGCGGTGGCGCCGTCGCAGTCGTAGTCGGCCACGATGCAAAGGCGCTTGTTTTGCGCCATGGCATCGGCCAGCAGGCGCGCGGCGGCGTCGATGCCTTTGAGTCCCGATGGGGGCAGCAGCCGACCCAGGCCATCGTCCAGTTCATCCTTGGCGCGCACGCCGCGCGCGGCATACAGGCGCGCCAGCAGCGGGTGCACGCCGGCCTGTTCCAGCGCCCAGGCGGCGCGGGGGGGAATGTCTCTTGCTATTATTTTCATAGCTGATTGCGCAGGTCCATAAAGCGCTGGGGCCTGAAAAAGCCTTGAATGCGCTGTGCCAGGCCGCGCGGTGCGCTGTGAAAGCCCTGTGCATTGCGCTCGCCACACAGCGTGAGTTGCACGGGTGCGCCGCTTTCGCTCTGTCGCAGCAGATCGGCCACGGGGCCGGAATCGAGCGCCGCCCAGGCAGTGGCCCAGGTGCGCCAGTCTTCGCGCAGGGCCGCATCACGCAGCATGGTGGGCACCGTGGGTACGGTGGTGGGG
>NZ_QOZT01000063.1:0-23317 GCF_003345135.1 Acidovorax sp. BoFeN1 | reverse complement strand
GCCCACAGCCCCGCCCAGGTTCCGGCACTTTTTGTCTCGCACGGTGCGCCCTTGTTTGCGGTGGATGCGGGCGAAACCGGCCCCGCGCTCACCCGCTGGGGCCAGGGTCTGCGCGCGCAGTTTCCGGCGTTGCGTGGCGTGGTCATCATGTCGCCGCACTGGATGGCCCGCACCCCTCAGGTCATGACGGGCCCGCAGCCCGCAACCTGGCACGACTTTGGCGGTTTTCCGCCCGCGCTGTACCAGTTGCAATACCCCGCGCCCGGCGCACCGGCGCTGGCGCAGGAGGTGCTGGCCCTGCTGCAGGCGGCTGGCGTGGCCGCCCAGGGCGATGCAGGGCGCCCGTTTGACCACGGCGCCTGGGTGCCGCTGATGCACTTGTTCCCAGAGGCCGACCTGCCGGTGGTGCAAGTGGCGCTGCCCGTGGGCGCTGGCCCCGCCGAGGTCTATGCGCTGGGCGCCGCGTTGCGCGGCCTGCGCAGCCAGGGCGTGCTGGTGATGGGGTCGGGCAGCATGACGCACAACCTGGCCGAGTTTTTTGGCGGCGCGCGTGAGCCCGCGCCTTATGTGATTGCGTTCAGCCGCTGGATTGAATCGGCGCTCGAGCGCGGCGACATGCAGGCGCTGCTGAACTACCGCAGCCTGGCGCCCCACGCCGAGCGTGCCCATCCCACTGAAGACCATTTTTTGCCGCTGTTCTTTGCGCTGGGTGCTGCAGGCGACGATTTGCACGCAAACTACTTGAGTCGCGAGGTGATGTACAGCATGCTCGCGATGGACGCCTTTGCATTGCAGCCAGCGGCATGACCGTGCCAGCATCCCCCATTTATCAACCCTAACCGCCTCTGGCGCATGACCATGCTTGATCTACCGCTCACATTTTTACAGCGACCTGCTGCAGCGGGTACCCCCCGGCCCTGGCTGCTGGTGCTGATGCACGGCGTGGGCAGCAACGAGCAGGACCTGTTTAGTCTTTCTTCGCAGATTCCCGAGCGCTTTCATGTGCTGAGCCTGCGCGCACCCCACCGCATGGGGCCGGGCTCGCACGCGTGGTTTGATTTTTCGATCGAACCGGGCAGTGGCGCGCGCAGCATCAACGAAGAGCAAGAGGCCCACAGCCGTGCCGTGGTGGCGCAGACTGTTGAGGCGGCTTCGGCCCAGCTGGGCATTCCGCCCGAGCGCGTGGTGGTGGGGGGCTTCAGCCAGGGCGGCATCATGGCCCTGTCGTTGCTGCTGACGCGGCCCGAGTTGCTGCATGCCGCCGTGGTCTGGCACAGCCGCCTGCTGGCGCAGGTGGTGCCGCTGCAGGCCTCGCACGATGCCCTGCACGGCAAGAAGCTGTGGCTGAGCCACGGCACGCACGACAACGTGATCCCGCTGGCCAACGCCCAGGCCATTGCACACCACATGGCAACGCTGCCCGTGTCGGTGACCTACCGCGAGTATCCGAGCGAGCACGAGATTCGCCCGTCCGAGCTGGCCGCAACGGTGGCGTGGCTGGAGTCGCTTTCAACCAGCCCCACGCCCTTTTGAGGCACTTGGTCCACACGGGTGGAGTTGTTTGTTTGCTATATAAATAATAGCTGATTGCGCTTGTTGGATAAGGGCTGCGACCCTATTTGAATCTGATATTGCTCTGATTCAAGAGCGCGGCACGGTCATTCCGGCAGAGGGTGCCCGGGCCGAAAGAACGCATCCAGCACCGGCATCAGCGCTGCGAATTCGTGCGCAAACTGCGCCCGGTTCACAAAATACGCCTCGCACGCCACCGCAAAAAACTCGGCAGGCGCCGTGGCGCCATAGGCATCGAGCCAGGGTGGCGCGGCGCCAAACCGCTGGGCCATGATGACGCGCTCGCGAAAGTCCGCATAGGCCGGCTCCCATGCGGCCCACCACGCCTCATGTGCGGCACGCGCAGTGCGGGTGCCCATAAAGCCCGCCGGCAGGGGGGGGCAGCCGTTGGGGGCGCCGCTGCGCATGTCGAGCTTGTGCACAAACTCGTGCACCACCACATTCGTGCCGCGCTCGGTGTTGTGGTGTGCATTGGCCACATGTTGCCAGCTGAGCATGATGGGGCCGCGCTCCATGGCCTCACCCAGCAGCACCTCGGTATGCTCGTGCACCACGCCGGCCTCGTCCATCGTCTGGCGGCGTGCCACGGCCTCGCCAGGGTGCACCACGATGCCCACAAAATCGTCATACCAGCCCAGGGCTGAGGCCGCATCGCCCCAATGCAGCAGGGGCAGGCAGGCCTGCGCGGCGATGTCGATGGCCATGGCATCGGTCACCACCAGGCCATGGGCGCCGTGGAACTGCTTGTGGTGCAAAAAGAGGGCGCTGAGCGCGCGCAGCTTGGCCTGATCGTGCAGCGGCAGCGCCGCGAGAAACGGGTAGCGCTGCAGGGTTTCCAGCCACAGCGTGGCCGAAATGTCAGGCACGGGCGCCACGGCGGCGCGTACGCGGCTCCAGAGCCGGTCAAGAAAGGGGGGCATGGCGATCAGGCAGCAGGAGGTCAAGCCCCGCGCAGTTCAGGATCGCTCGCACATGGGGGCCCAATTCACGCGTTCCAAGCCCTGTGCAGTCAGGCGCAGCACTTCGGCGCGCGGCGGGTTGGCGGCTGCGTCCCAGTCGCTGAGCACCACCCGCTGCCGGCCAGGGGCCAGGGCGTGGCTCGCGGGCTTGTGGGTATGGCCGTGGATCAGGGTGTGCGCATGGGCGGCCGTAAGCCACTGAATGGCAGCGGGGCCATCCACATCGGCGTAGATGGCGCCCGACTGTTTGCGCGCTTCGCTCTCCTGGCGGATGCCGCGTGCCTGCGCCCGGCGCACGGCCAGGGGCTGCGCCAGAAAGCGCTTTTGCCACTCGGCACTGCGCGCCTGCACGCGAAAGCGCTGGTAGTCCACATCGTCAAGGCACAGCAGGTCGCCATGGCTGAGCACAAGGCGCTGGCCACCGAAGACCAGCACGGTGGGGTCTGCCAGGCCGGTGATGCCGCAGTGCGCAAGGAACTCCGGGCCCGCCAGAAAGTCGCGGTTGCCGTGCATGAAATACACGGGCAGGCGCTGCGCCGCAGCCTGCAGGGCCGCGCAGCCCTGGGCTTCGAAGCTGCCAGTTTCGTGCAGGGCATCATCGCCCACCCACACCTCGAACAGGTCGCCCAGGATGAAAAGGGCGTCGGCCGTGGTGGTTTGCAGGTAGTGCTGCCAGGCGGCCACGGTAGCGGGCTCGCAGGCCTGCAGGTGCAGGTCGGAAATGAAATCGACCGTGCGCCAGTGCGAAGGAGCGGCAAGCTCCTCGAACCGGGGCACGGTCGGGGTCGCTGCAGGCCCTCCGATATCAGGCATCCCTTGCGGCGCACGCTGCGCGCGGACAACGGTACTGGCGCGGCCCAAGCCAGGGACGCCGAACAAGGGCCGCCCCGCAGTGAGGGCGTCGTCCCCCTTCCCGCACCGCGTAGCGATGTGAGAGAAGGGGGAAGGCGCGCAGCGCCACAGGGGGATGTCCCATGTTCAGAGGGCCACTGCCTTCTCGATCACGACGTCTTCCTTGGGCACGTCGTCATGGAAGCCGCTGCGGCCGGTCTTGACGGCCTTGATCTTGTCCACTACGTCAGCGCCGGACACCACCTTGCCGAACACCGCATAGCCCCAGCCCTGGGCCGATGGCGCGGTGTGGTTCAGAAAGCCGTTGTCGGCCACGTTGATGAAAAACTGTGCCGTGGCCGAGTGCGGGTCGCTGGTGCGGGCCATGGCCACGGTGTAGTTGGCGTTCTTCAGGCCGTTGTTGGCTTCGTTCTGGATGGGCGCATCCGAGTTCTTTTGCTTCATGCCGGGCTCAAAACCGCCGCCTTGCACCATGAAACCGGGGATCACACGATGGAAGATCGTGTTGTTGTAGTGGCCCTTGTTTACATACGACAGGAAGTTCTCGACCGACTTGGGCGCCTTGTCGGCGTCGAGTTCGAGGGTGATGACGCCGTAGTTGGCGATGTGCAGTTCGACTTGGGGGTTGCTCATGGCATGTTCCTTAAGAAAAAATGAATTACTTCACCAGCGTGGCGGACTGGATGGTGACTGGGGTGGTTGGCACGTTCTGGTGACCGCCCTTGTTGCCGGTGGCCACGGACTTGATCTTGTCCACCACCTCGGTGCCGCTCACTACCTTGCCGAACACGGCATAACCGTGGCCGTCAGGCTGGGGGGCATTGAGCATGGCGTTGTCTTTAACGTTGATGAAGAACTGCGCGGTGGCCGAGTTGGGGTTGCCCGTGCGCGCCATGGCGATGGTGTAGGTGTCGTTCTTGAGGCCGTTGCTGGCTTCCAGCGGGATGGGGGCCTTGGTGGGCTTTTGCACCATGTCGGCCGTGAAACCACCGCCCTGGATCATGAAGCCGTCGATGACGCGGTGAAACACCGTGCCGTCGTAGTGCTTGTCTTTCACGTAGGTCAGAAAGTTTTCGACCGTCTTGGGTGCCTTGGCCGGGTCGAGCTGCACCACGATGTCACCCATCGAAGTGGCCAGCTTCACCTTGGGGGCGTCTTGTGCCTGCACCGGAGAGGCTATAGAAAACATAGCTGCCAGCGCAATGCCAGCAAGCGCAATGGTCGATTTTCTTTTGGAAATCATGCAAAACTCCTTGATTGAATCGGGGCCGCGAACCGTGGTGGACGGGCCGCCGCGGCGATGGGGAATATGGCGCCAAAGTTACCACCGGACCGTTTGCGGTGCAGGCGGCATTGCCGCAAGCCCCTGCGCGCGGACGGTCGTCAGGGGCGCGAAGCTGCGGGCTTGCCTGCAGCACCGGCCGCAGTGGCCGAAGCCGGCTGGAGCAGCGTGCGCAACTGGGTCAGTTTTGACTTGACGGCGGGGTTGCTGGCCTCCAACTGCTGCGCCTTGGTGTAGGACTGGTAGGCCAGCCGGGCGTGGATGTCGCCCAGATTCTCATGCGCCGCCGCATACGATGGGTTGTTGCGCACCGCCATCTCGAGCGCCGTGCGGGCCTTGTCAAGCTGGTTCTGGCTGGCGTAGATCACCGCCAGGTTGTTGTAGGGCTCGGGCAGCTCGGGGTATTCCTGAATGAGCTGGGTGAAGGTGGCGATGGCCGCGTCGGTCTGGCCGATGTCGGTTTGCGCCACGCCGCGCAGAAAGCGCAACTGCGGGTCGCGCGGGGCGGCCGTCAGGCGCTGGTCTGCCTTGCTCAGGGCTTCGGCTGCCTTGCCGGTCTTGAGCAACTGGCTGATCTCAACATAGTCGCTGGCGTGGGCCATGCCTGCGCCCAGCCATGCAGTCAGGGCCAACAGGCGCAAAAGTCGTGGGAGGGTGCTGCAGACTTGCTTCATGGCGGGTAGGGAGGAGGTGCGCGCCGTCCGGGGCCGGGCGGGGCTTATACTTCGGCGGATTGTAGCTGAGGGGGTTGTCATGACGGTGCGCTGTTGCCGCTGGTGATTTCGCTGGGCGCCCAAGGCTGGGCGCATCCCCTCGCAGGGCCCAACCCTTTCGCTGCAGGGTGAGCTGGCTTCACCCGTCCCCCCATCAAGTCTCTCGTTACAGAAATCCCATGAGTTTGCGCATCTACAACACGCTGTCGCGTGCCTTGGAAGATTTTTCCCCGCTCGAACCTGGTCATGTGCGCATGTATGTGTGCGGCATGACCATCTATGACCTGTGCCACATTGGCCACGCCCGCATGATGATGGCGTTTGACGTGGTGCAGCGCTGGCTCAAAAGCAGCGGCTACCGCGTGACCTATGTGCGCAACATCACCGACATTGACGACAAGATCATCAAGCGGGCGCTGGAGCGGGGCATCACCATCCGCCAGCTCACCGACGAAATGATCGCTGCCATGCACGCCGACATTGGCGCCCTGGGCATCGAGCCCCCCGCCCTTGAGCCGCGCGCCACCGAATACGTGCCGCAGATGCTGTCGCTTATCGGCCAGCTCGAAGGCAAGGGCCTGGCCTATCGCTCGCCCCATGGCGACGTGAACTACTCGGTGCGCAAGTTTGCGGGCTACGGCAAGCTCTCGGGTAAATCGCTGGATGAGCTGCGCGCTGGTGAACGCGTTGCGGTGCAGGACGGCAAGGAAGACCCGCTCGACTTTGTGCTGTGGAAATCCGCCAAAGAGGGCGAGCCGCCCGAAGCCAAGTGGGACAGCCCCTTTGGCACGGGCCGTCCCGGCTGGCACATCGAATGCTCGGCCATGAGCTGCGCCACGCTGGGCGAAACTTTTGACATCCACGGTGGCGGTGCCGACCTGCAGTTTCCGCACCATGAAAACGAGATCGCCCAGAGCGAAGGCGCCACGGGCAAGCCGCTGGCGCGCTTTTGGGTGCACAACGGTTTCGTGCGCGTGGACAACGAGAAGATGAGCAAGTCGCTTGGCAACTTCTTCACCATCCGCGATGTGCTGAAGCAGTACGACGCCGAGACGGTGCGCTTTTTCATCGTGCGCGCCCACTACCGCAGCGCCCTCAACTACAGCGATGCGCACCTTGACGACGCGCGCCAGTCGCTCAAGCGGCTTTACACGGCATTGAGCCTGGTGGCGCCAGCCAGCGTGGCCATCGACTGGGCCGAGCCCCATGCCGCACGCTTCAAGGCGGCCATGGACGAAGACTTTGGCACGCCCGAGGCCATTGCCGTGCTGTTCGATCTGGCCAGCGAGGTCAACAAGACCCGCTCTGCCGAACTGGCGGGCCTGCTCAAGGCGCTGGCGGGCTGCCTGGGCCTGCTGCAGGGTGATCCGCAGGCCTTTTTGCAGGCCGGTGCGGGTTTTGACGAGGCTGCCATCCAGGCGCAGATTGCCGCCCGTGCAGCCGCGAAGGCGGGCAAGGATTTTGCAGAGGCTGACCGCATCCGCAATGCCCTGCTGGCCCAGGGCATCGTGCTCAAGGACTCGGCCGCTGGAACGACCTGGGAAGCTGCACAGTGATTTTTTTGAATGTGAAATACGCCGCCAGGGCAGATGGGGCGAGCAGTGGCAGCTTCTAAAAATGTAGCGATTGAGGCACTCGGCCCATCCAGCCCGGCGCTGGCTACGCCCGACTACTGGGCCGATGCCTGCAAGCATCTGATGAAGAAAGACCGGGTGATGAAGCGGCTGATTCCCCAGTTTGGTGATGCGGCTTTGCAAACGCGCGGTGACGCATTCACCACGCTGGCGCGCAGCATCGTCGGGCAGCAGATATCGGTGAAGGCCGCGCAAACCTTGTGGGAGCGCTTCGCCGCGCTGCCGCGCACCATGAAGCCCGGCAACGTGCTCAAGCTCAAGATCGACGACATGCGTGCGGCCGGCCTGTCGGCCCGCAAGGTGGACTACCTGGTGGATCTGGCGGTGCACTTTGATGCGGGCAAGCTGCATGTCAAAGACTGGGCGGCCATGGACGACGAGGCCATCATTGCCGAGCTGGTGGCCATCCGTGGCATCGGCCGCTGGACGGCCGAAATGTTCCTGATCTTCTATCTGATGCGCCCGAATGTGCTGCCCCTGGATGATGTGGGGTTGATCAACGGTATCAGCCAGAACTATTTTTCGGGCGATCCGGTCAGCCGCAGCGATGCCCGCGAGGTGGCCGAGGCCTGGAAACCCTGGTGCAGTGTGGCGACTTGGTATATTTGGAGATCGCTCGACCCGTTGCCCGTGGCCTATTGAGGCAAGTTTCAACAGTCATGAACCGGTTGCAACACAGGCCTCGCACCAGAGGTACTGAGGGCGCGACCCAAGGAGAAATACGTTGGCGAAAAAGACCTTTCTGGATTTCGAGCAGCCTATTGCCGAACTCGAATCCAAAATCGAAGAACTGCGCTACGTGCAGACCGAGAGCGCGGTGGATATCTCGGAAGAAATCGACCAGCTCAGCAAAAAGAGCCAGCAGCTCACCAAGGACATCTACAGCGATCTGAGCCCGTGGCAGATCACCAAGATTGCCCGCCACCCCGAGCGCCCCTACACGCTCGACTACGTGCGCGACATCTTCACCGACTTCGTTGAACTGCACGGAGACCGCCACTATGCGGACGACCTGTCTATCGTGGGCGGCCTGGCGCGTTTCAATGGCCACGCCTGCATGGTGCTGGGCCAGCAAAAGGGCCGCGACACCAAAGAGCGCGCCATGCGCAACTTCGGCATGAGCAAGCCCGAGGGCTACCGCAAGGCCCTGCGTCTCATGAAAACGGCCGAAAAATTCAAGCTGCCCGTGTTCACGTTCGTGGACACGCCCGGTGCCTACCCCGGCATCGACGCCGAAGAGCGCGGCCAGTCCGAAGCCATCGGCCGCAACATCTTCGAGATGGCGCAGCTTGAGGTGCCCATCATCACCACCATCATTGGCGAAGGCGGTTCGGGCGGTGCGCTGGCCATCAGCGTGGCTGACCAGGTCGTCATGCTGCAGTACGCCATCTATTCAGTGATCAGCCCCGAGGGCTGTGCCTCCATCCTCTGGAAGACCAGCGACAAGGCTCAGGAAGCGGCCGATGCCCTGGGCATCACCGCGCACCGCCTCAAGGCGCTGGGACTGGTGGACAAGATCGTCAGTGAGCCCGTGGGGGGCGCACACCGCGATCCCAAGCAGATGGCGGCTTTCCTCAAGCGCGCGCTGGGCGATGCATTCCGCCAGGTGGCCGACCTCAAGACCAAAGACCTGCTGGATCGCCGCTACGGTCGTCTGCAAAGCTATGGCCGCTTCACTGACACCAAGGCCGACAGCCGTTGATTGCCTGGTGATGAAGGCTGCCGCCTTCTCCTCGCCCCTGTGCCATGGCCCCGCAAGGGGCCTTTGCATTGGTGCGGGTGTCTGGTTGCCACGGGCGGACAAAGGCATGCAATGACTCTCTCGTTCGACGTGGCCATTGCCGCTTTTTCGCCTGCGTTGCCAATGGTGGTGGGGCTGAGTGGTGGCGCCGACTCGACGGCCCTGCTGCTTGCCTGCGAACGAAAATGGCCCGGGCAGGTGCAGGCTATCCATGTGCACCATGGTCTGCAGGCGGCAGCCGATGGTTTCGAGCAGCACTGTGCTGCCCTGTGCCTAAGTCTCAATGTGCCGCTGTGGGTAAAGCGGCTGGACGCCCGGCACGCCCCTGGCCAGAGCCCCGAAGACGCAGCCCGGCAGGCGAGATACAAGGCTTTTGAGGCTGTAGCCCTTGCCAGTAAAGCGCAAATAGCTATTAAATCAATAGCAATTGCCCAGCATGCGGACGACCAGGCCGAGACCCTGTTGCTGGCGCTTTCGCGCGGCGCAGGCGTTGCCGGGCTTGCCGCCATGCCCGCCCGCTGGGAGCGCGCAGGGGTGGTCTGGCACCGCCCGTTGCTGCAGGTGGCCGCTGCTGACATCCGCAGCTGGTTGCGTGTGCAGGGCCAGCCCTGGGTGGAAGACCCCACCAACACCGACCAGCGCTACACCCGCAACCGCATTCGCGCCCAACTGTTGCCTGCGCTGGAGGCCGCGTTTCCGGCATTTCGCGACACATTCGCCCGTTCGGCGTCCAACGCCGCACAGGCGGCCGAATTGCTGGACGAACTGGCGCAGCAGGACCTGCTGCGGGTTGGCGCACCGCCGCACATCACTACGTTGCAAGGCTTGAGCCGTGCGCGCCAGGCCAACGTGTTGCGCCACTGGTTGCGTGTGGCGCATGCCACCACGCCCTCCGCAGCGCAGCTTGGGGAGTTGCTGAACCAGCTCGCCGCGTGCACCACGCGCGGCCATCGCATTCACATCAAGGTGGGGCGGGGATTCGTGGTGCGATCGGGGCCGCAGCTCGGTTGGTACAATCCCGAGGTTTTGGTCTAACAACGGCACGAAAAACGGCGGCGCACCAAAACAGTGTCCAACCTGCGCTGCGGCTCCAGTTTCGTCACCCCAATATCCAATGGCATTGATCGTTCATAAATACGGCGGCACATCGATGGGCTCTCCCGAGCGCATTCGCAATGTCGCCAAGCGCGTGGCCAAATGGGCACGCGCCGGCCACCAGATGGTGGTGGTTCCGAGCGCCATGAGCGGCGAAACCAACCGCCTGCTCGGCCTGGCCAAAGAGCTGGCGCCCGAGCGCGCCATGCAGTCTTACCATCGCGAACTTGACATGCTCGCCGCCACCGGCGAGCAGGCCTCGTCAGCGTTGCTGGCCATCGCGCTGCAATCCGAAGGAATGGAAGCGGTCAGCTACGCTGGCTGGCAGGTCCCCATCCGCACCGACAGCAGCTACACCAAGGCGCGCATCGAGTCGATCGACGACCAGCGCGTGCGCGCCGACCTGAACGCCGGCAAGGTGGTCATCGTCACCGGCTTTCAGGGCATCGACGGTGAAGGCAACATCACCACGCTGGGCCGCGGTGGCTCGGACACCTCGGCCGTGGCCGTGGCAGCCGCCATGAAAGCCGCCGAATGCCTGATCTACACCGACGTGGATGGCGTTTACACCACCGACCCGCGCGTGGTGCCCGAGGCACGTCGTCTGCATACGGTGAGCTTTGAGGAAATGCTGGAAATGGCCAGTCTGGGCAGCAAGGTGCTGCAGATCCGCTCGGTCGAGTTTGCAGGCAAATACAAGGTGCCCATGCGCGTGCTCTCCAGCTTCACGCCCTGGGACATCGACATCAACGAAGAAGCCAAGTCCGGCACGCTGATCACTTTTGAGGAAGACGAAAAAATGGAACAAGCCGTCGTATCCGGCATCGCTTTCAACCGCGACGAGGCCAAGATTTCGGTGCTGGGCGTGCCCGACAAGCCAGGCATCGCCTACCAGATCCTGGGCGCCGTGGCCGAGGCCAACATTGAAGTCGACGTGATCATCCAGAACGTCAGCAAGGACGGCAAGACCGACTTCAGTTTCACCGTCAATCGCAACGACTACGCGCGTACGGTCGAGCTGCTCAATGAAAAAGTGCTGCCGGAGCTGGGTGCACAAGAAGTGGCGGGCGACACCAAGATCTGCAAGGTGAGCATTGTCGGCATCGGCATGCGCAGCCATGTGGGCGTGGCCAGCAAGATGTTCCGCACCTTGAGCGAAGAAGGCATCAACATCCAGATGATTTCCACCTCCGAGATCAAGACCTCGGTGGTCATCGACGAAAAATACATGGAACTGGCCGTGCGCAGCCTGCACAAGGCGTTCGAACTCGACCAGCCGGCGGCCTGAGACTGCCAGAAACGCCTCGAAAATGAGGCATAATAGCTGGATTGGAAACGTGACCGAGTGGCCGAAGGTGCTCCCCTGCTAAGGGAGTATGGGGTGTAGAGCCTCATCGAGGGTTCGAATCCCTCCGTTTCCGCCAAACAACAAAGCCCCGCATGTCGGGGTTTTTTTGTTTTTGGCGATTGGCGCGGTGGTGTCGGTCGGCCAATAAGCACCTTCAGAGACACAACAGCGCCAGCGCGTTACTCATCGATAGATGCGCTCCAGCGGTCGCCCCAGTTCTGGGCGCGGTCGATGTTGCGCCGGTCCCGTTTTGTGGGGCGTCCTTCCTGCAAGGCGGCGGCGGGCTCGGGGGCCAGCCGGCGTTGCTCGGCGGCTTTTTCACGGGCGGCGATGCTGTCGGGTGTTTCTTCGTACAGCCGTTGTGCCACCGGGGCCGGGCCGCGTGCGCCGCTCAATCCCCGCACGATCACGGTGCGTGCGATAACACCTTGGCGCAAGGCCACGGTGTCGCCACAGCGCAGGTCGCGGGCCGGTTTGGCTTGCTGGCCATTGACGGTGACACGGCCCTTGCCGATTTCTTCGGTGGCCAGGCTGCGGGTTTTGTAGAACCGCGCGCACCACAGCCATTTGTCCAGTCGCATCGTTTCGGGGGAATTCATGGGGAGGATTGTGCCGTGGCGGCGGTGTTGAGGGAGCCGTCTGTGGGCGGGGGCAGTGGCAGGTGAACGACGGCGTCCAGCCCCGCCACGCGGCCTGATTCCACGCGGTTGGTCAGCGCGATGCGGCCACCGAGCGCCTGAACGATCTCGTGGCAGATGGCCAGGCCCAGGCCGCTGCCGGTGCGTACGTCACCTGCAGAGAAGGGCTGGAAGAGGCGTGCGGCCAGTTCATCGTCGACGCCGCTGCCATGGTCGCTGATGCAAAGCACTGCCTGGTGATCGGCGCAGCGCAGGTCGACCGCCAGATCGCTGCCTTGCGGGGCATGGCGGATTGCGTTGTGCAGCAGATTGCGGGCCAGCTCGCGCAGCATCCATTCGTGGGCAAATACCGTTGCCGGCTCGGTATGGATGCCAAAGTCGAGATCGCGCTGCGCGATCAGGGGTGACAGGTCCAGCGCCACGGCACGCAGGATGTCGTCGAACCGCGTCGGTGGCGGCGCGCTTTGCTGGCGCAGCTGCTCGACCTTGGCAAGGGCCAGCATCTGGTTGGCCAGTTGGGTGGCACGGTCCACAGTGTTGCTGATCTCCTGCAGTGCCTGGTGCTGGGGCACATCGCCGCGCAGGGCCGACTGCACTTGCGTCTTGAGCACGGCCAGCGGCGTGCGCAACTGGTGCGAGGTGTCGCGCACAAAGCGTTTTTGGTGGCGCAGCAGATGCTGCAGCCGTTGCATGACCTGGTTGGTGCTGTCGATCAGGGGTTGCAGTTCACGGGGGGCGGAGCTGGCTGCGATCGGGCTCAGGTCGCCATCGGGGCGTGCTTGCAGCTGCTGGCTGAGCTGGCGCACCGGGCGCGTGGCGCGTTGCACCACGATGACGACGGTGAGCGCAATCACGGCAATCAGCAGCGCCTGCCGGGCCAGCGTGTTCCACAGGATCTGCAGCGCCAGGGTGTGCCGTATTTCCAGGGTTTCCGCCACCTGAATGACCGCCATGCCGCGGCCATTGGCACTGGCCACGGGTTGCAGCAGCACGGCCACGCGCACGTTCTCGCCGCGGAATTGGTCGTCATAGAAATCCACCAGTGCCGCATAGGGAGGGCGATCCGGAATGCGCCCGTGCCAGGCCGCAAGTTCGGCAAAGCCCGAGACCATTTCGCCCTGCAGGGTGGAGACGCGGTAGAACATGTGGCTCTGGTTGTCGGCCTCGAAGGCTTCCAGGGCAGAGTAGGGTACGACGGCCCGCAGCTGCGCCGCGTCGTCGTAGCCCGATACGTCCAGCTGTTCGCTGATGGTCTTGGCCGACGCCAGCAAGGTGCGGTCGTAGGCGGTGTTCAGCGAGGCCAGGGCCTGGCGGTACAGGCTGAACGTGTTGAAGGCGATGAACGCCACCACCGGCAGCAGGATGCCCATCAGCAGCCGCCGCCGCAGTGACTGGGCGCGCAACGCAGCGGGCCTTGTCATGTATCGGCCCTGAGCAGGTAGCCCAGCCCGCGCAGCGTCATGAGGGTCAGGCCCGTGCCGGCCAGTTTCTTGCGCAGGCGGTACACCACCACTTCGATGGCTTCGTACTGCACGTCCAGCTGGCCCGGAAACACCAGTTCATAGAGGCGCTCCTTGGTCACGGCATGGCCCGGCTGCACCAGCAGGGCATGCATCAGCGCCAGTTCGCGGGGTGTGAGCTCCATCACTTCGCCGTTGTGGTACAGCGCGCCGCTGTCCTTGTCATAGCGGATGGCCCCGATCTGGACCGAATGCTCTGCCGAAGGTGCCGCATCGCTGCTGCGCCGCAGCAGGGCGCGCAGCCGCGCTTCCAGTTCGTCCAGATCGAACGGCTTGGGCAGGTAGTCATCGGCACCGGCATTGAGGCCCAGCACCCGGTCGCCCACGGTGCCGCGTGCGGTGAGGATCAGCACCGGCGTGCGCAGCCCGCGGGCACGGGCCTGTTGCAGCACCTGCAGGCCGTCCAGGCCGGGCAGGGTGAGGTCGAGCACCACGGCATCTGGCGGACGTGCGACCCACTGGCTGAGCGCCGCCGGGCCGTCGCCCACGGCGGTGATTTCCATGCCCCGGCGCGCCAATGCGCGCTGCAGCGTGAGCTGCATGGTGGGGTCGTCTTCGACGAGAAGCAATTGCATGCGCGGCACCATAGCACCGACCGCGCTGGGCCGTGGCATTGGTGTTTTCCCTGAGTGTGCGGACAGCCGTTTGACAGGCTGCGCGCGCATCATCAGGCGGTTCGCCAACCCTATAAGGAGACATCGATGCGTCGCGACACCTTTCTCAAATCCCTGGCCGCGCTGGCTGCTGCCGGGGCCTTGCCCCTGTCGGCCCATGCAGCCAGCGCCGTCAAGATGATGCTGCCCGCCAACCCCGGCGGCGGGTGGGATTCCACGGGCCGTGCCCTGGGCAAAGCGCTGCTCGAATCGGGGGCGGCATCGTCGGTCACCTACGACAACAAAGGTGGCGCAGCCGGTGCGATTGGCCTGGCGCAGTTCGTCAACTCCAGCAAGGGGGACCCGAACGCCCTGATGGTGATGGGCGCGGTGATGCTGGGCGGCATCATCACCGGCAAGCCGCCGGTGAGCCTGTCGCAAGCCACGCCGATTGCGCGGCTGACCAGTGAGTACAACGTGTTCGTGCTGCCCGCCAATTCGCCCTTCAAGAGCATGGCCGAGGTCGTTGCCCAGCTCAAGAAAGACCCCGGCAGCGTGAAATGGGGTGGCGGCTCGCGCGGCTCCACCGAGCACATTGCCGCGGCGATGATTGCCCGCGAAGTGGGTGTGGACCCGGCCAAGATCAACTACGTGGCGTTCCGCGGAGGTGGCGAGGCGATTGCAGCCATCCTGGGCGGCAACGTGACGATTGGCGGTGGCGGCTACAGCGAGATGGCCGAGTACATCGCCACCAAGAAGATGAGGCCCATTGCCGTGACCTCGGGCCTGCGCCTCAAGAACTCCACGGTGCCCACGCTCAAGGAGCAGGGCATCAACGTGGAGATCGGCAACTGGCGTGGCGTGTATGCCGCGCCCGGCATCACGGCCGAGCAGCGCAAGGCGCTGACGGACATGGTCGCCAAGGCCGTCAAGAGCAAGAGCTGGGCCGAATCGCTGGAGAAAAACGACTGGACCCCGGCCTGGATGGCGGGCGACGAGTTCGCGAATTTTGTGGACAACGAGTTCGCCAGCCTGCGCGCCACCATGGTCAAGGCGGGCATGGTCTGAACCGTGCCCCTGCGCCGTGCGGCCGCCCGGTGGGCGCACGGCGGTTTTGTGTGCGATCACTGCAGTGCGCACCGTATTGCGCACGGTATTACGCGCTGTGTTGCGCACCTTGGGCCCTGTGCCCAAGGGCTTGAGAAAGACCCCGCATGTCTGATCCGACAACCCCTGATTCCTCTAGTTCGGGCACCGAACCCGGCGTTGCCAACAACCTGCAGGCCACGCGCATGCAGACCGTGGTGGCGGTCGGCGTGCTGCTGACCGCTGCTGCGCTGGCGCTGGGCGCCATTGATATTCCATCGAACGCGGGCTACAGCGGCGTTGGCCCCAATTTTCTGCCGTGGCTGGTGGCAGGCGTGCTGGCGCTGTGCGGCGGCGTGCTGCTGTGGGAGGGGCGATCGGGCGGATTTCGTGCCATGGAAGAGCCCAATGACGCCGCCCGTGCGGACAAGCCTGCCTTTGTGTGGGTGTCTGCCGGCCTGTTGCTCAACGCAGCCCTCATCACCACGGTGGGATTCATCCTGAGTTGCACGCTGTGCTATGTGCTGGCCGTGCAAGGGCTGCGCCGGGCTGCGGGGCAAGACGCCGGCACAGCGCGCACCTGGGCGGTGGACGGAGTGACGGGCGTGCTGATCTCGGCGCCTGTTTACTGGACTTTCACGCAGTTCCTGGCGATCAACCTGCCAGGGCTCACGCAAACCGGGTGGTTGTGATGGAAATCTTTGATGCACTGATGGCGGGCTTTGCCACTGCCGCCACGCCCGCCAACCTGCTGTGGGCCCTGGTGGGCTGTGCGCTGGGCACGGCAGTGGGGGTGTTGCCCGGCATTGGCCCTGCGGTGGCGGTGGCCATGCTGCTGCCCATCACGGCCAAGGTCGAGGTCACGGCCTCGATGATCTTTTTTGCCGGCATCTACTACGGTGCCATGTATGGCGGCTCCACCACCTCCATCCTGCTCAACACGCCGGGCGAAACCGCCAGCATGGTCACGGCCATGGAGGGCAACAAGATGGCCAAGAGCGGCCGCGCCGGGGCGGCGCTGGCCACATCGGCCATTGGCTCGTTCGTGGCGGGCACCGTTGCCACCGTGGTCGTGACCCTGTTTGCCCCCTATGTGGCCGACTTTGCCGTGAAGCTGGGCCCGCCCGAATACTTCATGCTGATGGTGCTGGCCTTCACCACCGTGAGCGCGGTGCTGGGCAAGAGCACGGTGCGCGGCATCACCGCGCTGTTCGTGGGGCTGGCGGCCGGCTGCATTGGTATGGACCAGATTTCTGGCGCGGCGCGCTACACCGGCGGCAAGCCCGAGCTGCTCGACGGCATCGACATCGTGCTGGTCGCCGTGGGCCTGTTTGCCGTGGCCGAGGTGCTGTATGCGGCGATGTACGAAGGCCGCGTGGTCGAGTCGCGCAACCGCATGAGCCGCGTGCACATGACCGGGCGCGACTGGAAGCGCTCCATTCCCGCGTGGCTGCGCGGCACGCTGATCGGCACGCCGTTTGGCTGCATTCCGGCGGGCGGCACCGAGATTCCGACCTTTCTGAGCTACGCCACCGAAAAGAAGCTGGCCAAGGACACCGACAAGGCCGAGTTCGGCACCGTGGGCGCGATCGAAGGCGTGGCCGGCCCTGAGGCCGCCAACAATGCCACCGTGACGGCGGCCATGATCCCGCTGCTCACGCTGGGCATTCCCACCTCCAACACCACGGCGGTGCTGCTGGGCGCGTTCCAGAACTACGGCATCAACCCCGGTCCCCAGCTGTTCACCACCTCGGCCACGCTGGTGTGGGCGCTGATTGCCTCGCTGTACATCGGCAACGTGATGCTGCTGGTGCTGAACCTGCCCATGGTGGGCCTGTGGGTGAAGCTGCTGAAAATCCCCAAACCCCAGTTGTATGCGGGCATCCTGATTTTTGCCACGGTGGGTGCCTACGGCATGCGCCAGAGCACCTTCGATCTGTTCCTGCTGTACGGCATTGGCCTGCTGGGTGTGCTGATGCGGCGCTTTGACTTTCCTACGGCGCCCGTGGTGGTCGGCATGATCCTGGGGCCGCTGGCCGAGGCACAGATGCGCAATGCGGTGTCGATTGGCGAGGGCAGCTGGCTCGTCTTTGTGCAGCGCCCCATGTCGCTCACGCTGCTCCTCATCGTGCTGGCGGTGCTGATCCTGCCGCGTCTCTTTCAGCACATGGCGCGGCGCAAGCTGGCGCGCCTGCAGCAGCTCGATGCGTGAGGCTGCCGGCTGGTGGATGGGGTGCTTTGCCGATTTTTGCATTAAATCGGGCTGAAGCCCTTGATGGATAAGCGCGAGCAGCTATTGAATAAATAGCAATTGTGCGCACGACTCCGATAGCGCCACGGCGGGCCGGGGCGCGCTACCATCGCGGCCATGCCCTTGCTCAATGAAGAAGCCCCCGCACTGCCGATGGATGCCCAGGGCATTCTGGAGCTGGCGGCGCGCTCCATGTTCCAGTTGTTCTCCAGCGTCAGCCAGGGCATGTTTTTGGTGGACCGCAGCGGTCGCATCGTCTGGGTGAACGAGGGTTACCAGCGCTTTTTGCCCGCCCTGGGGTTCTCGTCGGTGGACCAGTTTGTCGGCCGCACGGTCGAAGAGGTGATCCCCAACACCCAGATGCGCCGCGTGCTCGAAACCGGCCAGCCGGTGCTGATTGATCTGCTCACCAACAAGGCGGGCACCTTTGTGGTCAGCCGCATTCCCTTGCGCGACGAGGCCGAGCGGGGGATTGGTGCCATTGGCATCGTGCTGTTTGACCACCCCGAAACCACGCTGCAACCCCTGATCGGCAAGTTTGCGCTGTTGCAGCGCGACCTGGATGATGCGCGGCGCGAGCTGGCCAGCCAGCGCAGCCGCTCGCTGGCCGTGTCGGGCGACGGCCAGCGGCGCGCCAAATACACATTTGCCAGCTTTGTCGGATCGAGCCCCGCGGCATCCGAGGTCAAGCGCCAGGCGCGCCGTGCCGCGCAGTCGTCCAGCCCCGTGCTGCTGCTCGGCGAAACCGGCACTGGCAAAGAGCTGCTGGCCCATGCCATCCACGCGGCGTCCAGCCGTGCCAGCGGCCCCTTTGTCAGCGTGAACATTGCCGCCGTGCCCGACACATTGCTGGAGGCCGAGTTTTTTGGCGTGGCCCCCGGCGCCTACACCGGCGCAGACCGCAAGGGGCGCGATGGCAAGTTCAAGCTGGCCGATGGCGGCACGCTGTTTCTCGACGAAATCGGCGACATGCCGCAAAGCCTGCAGGCCAAGCTGCTGCGCGCCTTGCAAGAGGGCGAGATCGAGCCGCTGGGCTCCAACAAGCTGGTGCCCTTCAATGTGCGCGTGGTGGCCGCCACCTCGCGTGACCTGGGGGCGCTGGTGCGCGAGGGCCGGTTTCGCGAAGACCTTTTCTATCGCCTGCATGTGCTGCCGGTGCGCGTGCCGCCGCTGCGCGAGCGGCGAAGTGACATCCCGGCGCTGGTCGAAGTGCTGGGCGAAGACCTGGCCCTGCGCAACGGCACGGCGCCGCCTGAGTTGCAGGCCGATGCCATGGCGCTGTTGGCGGGCCAACCCTGGCGCGGCAATATCCGTGAGCTGCGCAACGTGCTGGAGCAGGCTGCCATGCGCAGCGATTCGCAATCCATTGATGCCTACCAGCTCGAAAACATCCTGCGCGAAGCCGGGGTCGAGCCTGCGGCACCTGTGCCCCATGCCGTGTCAGAGCCCAGGGCGCTGGGCGACGAGTGCTACCTGCGTCCCCTGGCCGAGCAGGTGGCCGAACTGGAGCAGCGCGCCATAGCGGCAGCGCTCAAAGCCCATGGCGGCAACAAACAGGCGACGGCGCGGCAACTGGGCATCTCGCGGGCCACGCTGTACGGACGTCTGGAAAACCCTGATTAAAAATCAAACAAATGTCTGAATGTCAGGCATTTAATCTGTCTGAAATTCAGACATGATTATTCGGTGCGGATAAATAAACCATACAAATCAACAGTTTGATGCGTGGCACGAACTGTGCAATGTTCAGTCAAAACACAAGGAGACAACCCCATGCAACGCCGCACCCTGGTCGCACTGGCCACCCTGGCCGCCACACTGTCTGCCCCCGTATTCAGCCAGTCGGGCGAAATCCGCATAGCCCACGTTTACAGCAAGACCGGCCCGCTCGAAGCCTATGGCAAGCAGACGCAAACCGGCCTGATGATGGGCCTGGATTACGCCACCGGCGGCACCATGGCCGTCAACGGCAAAAAGATCGTGGTGATCGAGCGGGACGACCAGGGCAAGCCCGACCTGGGCAAGAGCCTGCTGGCCTCCGCCTACTCGGACGACAAGGCAGACATCGCCGTGGGCCCCACGTCGTCGGGCGTTGCGCTTGCCATGTTGCCCGTGGCCGAGGAATACAAAAAGATTCTGCTGGTGGAGCCCGCTGTGGCCGACGCCATCACGGGCGACAAGTGGAACAAATACATTTTTCGCACCGGCCGCAACAGCAGCCAGGACGCCATCAGCAATGCCGTGGCCATCGACAAGGCCGGGGTGACCATTGCCACGCTGGCACAGGATTACGCCTTTGGCCGTGATGGCGTGAAAGCCTTCAAGGGCGCCATCAAAAATGCCAAGCTGGCGCACGAGGAATACCTGCCCGCCAACACCACCGATTTCACGGCCGGTGCGCAGCGCCTGATCGACAAGCTCAAGGACCAACCGGGCCGCAAGATCATCTGGATCTTGTGGGCCGGTGCGGGCAACCCGTTCAAGATCGCCGACATGGACCTCAAGCGCTACGGCATCGAGATCGCCACGGGTGGCAACATCCTGCCCGCCATGGCCAGCTTCAAGAACTTCCCGGGTATGGAAGGCGCCACCTACTACTACTTCGGTATTCCCAAGAACCCCGTGAACGAAGCCCTGGTGGCCGCGCACTACAAGCAGTTCAAGGCGCCGCCCGATTTCTTCACGGCGGGGGGCTTCAGCTCTGCCATGGCGCTGGTCACGGCACTCAAGGCCACGGGCGGCGATGTCAATACCAACAAGCTCATCAAGACCATGGAAGGCATGAGCTTTGACACCCCCAAGGGCAAGATGACCTTCCGCAAGGAGGACCACCAGGCCCTGCAGAGCATGTACCACTTCAAGATCAAGGTGGACCCGGCCTTCGCCTGGGGCGTGCCCGAGCTGGTGCGCGAGATCAAGCCCGAAGAAATGAACGTGCCGATCCGCAACAAGCGCTGACCGGCTGCTTTCTGGCGGGCGCCGCCGTGCCTGCCGTAGTGCTATGTTATTTATAGCTGCTAGCGCTTGATGGTAAAGCGCCAGAGGTCGTTTTTATTCAAAAATGGGATGGCGCTGCCGATGGCTTTTGGCGGCGCACGCACCGCACATGCTTGAAACCCGAGACCTGACCATTCGCTTCGGCGGCCATGTGGCGGTGAATGCCGTGAGCTGCGCGTTCGCGCCGGGCACGCTCACGGCCATCGTGGGCCCCAACGGCGCGGGCAAGACCACCTACTTCAACCTGATCTCCGGGCAACTGCGGGCCAGCGCCGGCACGGTGACGCTGGGCGGGCAGGACCTGACGGGGCAGTCGCCATCGGCCCGCACGCGCGCCGGGCTGGGGCGGGCGTTTCAGCTGACCAACCTGTTCCCGGGCCTCAGCGTGCTCGAAAACGTGCGCCTGGCCGTGCAGGCCACGCGCGCCGGGGCGCACCGCCGGGGGCTGAACCTGTGGAGCATCTGGAGCGACCACCGGGCGCTGACCGAGCGGGCCGAAGCCATCCTGCACACCGTGTCGATGCTGGAACGTCGCGATACCCCCGTGGCCAGCCTGCCGCACGGTGACCAGCGCAAGCTCGAAGTAGCGCTGCTCATGGCGCTGGAGCCGCAGGTCTACATGTTCGACGAGCCCACCGCTGGCATGGGCCACGACGAGGCACCGGTCATCCTGAACCTGATCCGCGCGCTGAAAAAGGACAAGACCAAGATCATCTTGCTGGTCGAACACAAGATGGACGTGGTACGGGAGCTGGCCGACCGCATCATCGTGCTGACCAACGGAACGCTGGTGGCCGATGGCGCCCCGGCCGAGGTGATTGCCTCGCCCGTGGTGCAAGAGGCCTACCTGGGCATTTCCAAAGATGCTGCCAAAGATGCCGACAAGGAGGCCGCATGAGCATGGTCCTGATGACCGCGGCCGGGTTGTCCCACGGCGCAAGCTCCGCCCCGCTGGGGCGCGGCGCACGCGCAGTGGCACCTGTGGGGGCCTTGCTGGAGTTGAAGGGCGTGCACACGCACATCGGGGCGTATCACATCCTGCACGGCGTGGACCTCGTCGTGCCCAAGGGCCAGCTGACCATGCTGCTGGGGCGCAATGGCGCGGGCAAGACGACCACGCTGCGCACCATCATGGGCCTGTGGCAGGCATCCAAAGGCGCAGTGCGCTTTGCCGGCAGGGACATCACGGCACTGCACACGCCGCAGATCGCGGCCATGAACATCGCCTATGTGCCCGAAAACATGGGCATTTTTGCCGACCTCACGGTGAAAGAAAACATGCTGCTGGCCGCCCGCAAGGCGCGCAACGCGGACCAGATGGACGCGCAGCGCTTGCAGTGGATTTTCAAGCTTTTCCCGCCGGTCGAGACGTTCTGGAACCACCCGGCCGGCAAGCTCAGCGGCGGACAAAAACAGATGGTGGCGGTGGCGCGCGCCATGGTCGAGCCGCGCGATTTGCTCATCATCGACGAGCCCAGCAAGGGCCTGGCGCCCGCCATCATCAACAACATGATCGAGGCGTTCGACCAGCTCAAGAAGAGCGGCGTGACCATTTTGCTGGTCGAGCAGAACATCCACTTTGCCAAGCGCCTGGGCGATACCGTCGCCGTGATGGACAACGGCCAGGTGGTGCATGCGGGCAGCATGGCCGCGTTGGCCGAAGACGAGGCGTTGCAGCGTTCGCTGCTGGGGCTGGCGCTATGAGATGTTCTGATTTGAAGCCTTTTTGGCCTCTAGCCCTTTATGGTAAAGCGCTAGCAACTATTAAATTAGTAGTGTTTTGCGGTGTGGCCAACGCCGCGTGCGCGGTGAGGTTTGTGCGTGTGGCCACTGGCGGCGCAGCAGGAGTCCATGCATGAACACCCGCGATTTCGACTGGAAGCCGCTGGCGCTGGTGCCCGCGCTGGCGCTGCTGGTGCTGCCCTTCATCGGCTCGCCCAGCACCTGGCTCACGCTCACGGTGGCGGGGCTGGCCATGGGCATGATCATCTTCATCATCGCCTCGGGCCTCACGCTGGTGTTCGGCCTCATGGACGTGCTCAATTTCGGCCACGGCGTGTTCATAGCGCTCGGCGCCTTTGTGGCCACCAGCGTGCTGGGTGCCATGGGCGACTGGACGGGCTCTGAGCAGCTGTGGCGCAACATGGTAGCGGTGCTGCCCGCCATGCTGGTGGCCATGGCGGTGGCGGGCGCCGTGGGCCTGGCGTTCGAGCGCTTCATCGTGCGCCCGGTGTACGGCCAGCACCTCAAGCAGATCCTCATCACCATGGGCGGCATGATCATTGGTGAAGAACTCATCAAGGTCATCTGGGGCCCGGCGCAGATACCGCTGCCGCTGCCCGAAGGCATGCGCGGCTCGCTGTTGGTGGGCGATGCCGCCATCGAAAAATACCGTCTGATTGCCGTGGTGGTGGGCCTGGTGGTCTTCGGCGTGCTGGCCTGGACGCTTTCGCGCACCAAGGTGGGCCTGCTGATCCGCGCTGGCGTGCAGGACCGTGAAATGGTCGAAAGCCTGGGCTACCGCATCCGCCGCCTGTTCGTGGGTGTGTTCGTGGTGGGTTCGGCGCTGGCGGGCCTGGGCGGTGTGATGTGGGGGCTTTACCAGCAGAGCGTGGTGCCGCAGATGGGCGCGCAGGTCAATGTGCTGATCTTCATCGTCATCATCATCGGCGGGCTGGGCAGCACGGGCGGTGCGCTCATCGGTGCGCTGCTGGTGGGGCTGATGGCCAACTACACCGGGTTTCTGGCCCCCAAGGTGGCGCTGTTCTCGAACATTGCGTTGATGGTGGCCATTTTGCTGTGGCGGCCGCAGGGTGTGTACCCGGTCACCAACCGATGAAACCCCCTGAGTAACCGTCTTCAAAGTCAAGCACTATGAAGCGATGCGTCCCAAGGTTTGCCGGTTCTGACCATGGCGTTGAGCATGGTCAGCAGCTTGCGCATGCAGGCGACCAAGGCAACCTTGGGCAGCTTGCCTGCAGCCTTCAGTCGCTCGTAGAACGCCCGGATGACCGGGTTGTAGCGCGCCGCGGTCAA
>NZ_QOZT01000062.1:0-24367 GCF_003345135.1 Acidovorax sp. BoFeN1 | reverse complement strand
GCCCTGCCCCTCTTCACCCGCCGCGCCGCATTGCTGGGTGCGGGCGGCCTGCTAGCACTGCCGGCCCTGGGCCGCGATGCAAAGCCGCAACCCGCAGCCCCCACGGTGTGGCCCCAAGCGCTGGCGGTACCTGGCGGCGTGGTGCGCCTGTCGCTGGGCCCGGCGGCCACGCGCCCGGTGGCGCAGGCGCGCCAGGGCGATGCCGATGTGCCGGTGCTCGTGCTGGGCGATGCCATCGCGTGGACGGCCGTAGTCGGCATACCGCTGTCGGCGGCGCTGGGCGATGCGCACATCAGCGTGCTGCTGCCCGACGGGGGCGGCGCGCGGCAGGTGCCCTACATCGTGGCGCCCAAGCAGTACAAAGAGCAGCACCTGAAGGTGTCGCCGCGCACAGTGGACCTGTCGCCCGAAGACCAGGCCCGCTTTGAGCGCGAGCGCGACCACCAGGCGCAGGTGATGGCCACGTTCAGCGAGCAGCCCGCGGGCGGCGCCCTGCAGTCGCTGCGCATGCAGGTGCCGGTGCCGGGGCGGCGCTCCAGCTCGTTCGGGCTGCGGCGGGTGTTCAACGGCCAGCCGCGCAATCCGCACAGCGGCATGGACATTGCCGCCGCCACGGGCACGCCCATCGTGGCGCCGCTGCCGGGCAAGGTGATTGACGTGGGCGACTACTTCTTCAACGGGGGCACCGTGTGGCTGGACCACGGCCAGGGCCTGCTCAGCATGTATTGCCACCTGAGCAGCATGGACGTGCGCGTGGGCGATGTGCTGAGGGCCGGCGAAGCGTTTTGCAAGGTGGGCGCCACTGGCCGCGTGACGGGCCCGCACCTGCACTGGGGCGTGATGCTGAACCGCACCATGGTGGACCCCGCATTGTTTTTGTAGCCCCCCCTGAGGCGCTGCGCGCCTTCCCCCCAGGGGGACGCTTCCCTCACTGCGGGGCGGCCCTTGTTCGGCGGCCCTCGCCCAGGCCACGCCCGCCTCCCAGGCTGCGCGACTGCACGGCGCTACTTCAAGTAGTTCATGAACCCGGTGATGATCACCGCGTTGAAGAAGTCGATGAACAGCGAGCCCACCAGCGGGATCACAAAAAACGCCTTGACCGATGGGCCATTGACGGCCGTAAAGGCCTGCATGTTGGCCATGGCGTTGGGCGTGGCGCCCATGCCGAAGCCGCAGTGGCCAGCGGCAATGACGGCAGCGTCGTAGTCGCTCCCCACCACGCGGAAGGTGACGAAGTAGGCATACACGAACATCAGCACCGTCTGCGCGAGCAGGATCACCAGCAGCGGCCCGGCCACCTCGGCCAGCTCCCACAGCTTCATCGACATCAGCGCCATGGCCAGAAAGAACGCCAGCGACACATTGCCCACCACCTCGAACTGGCGCAGTGGCAGCTCGGCATCGCGCCAGTCGATGATGTTGCGCACCACGGCGGCCACCAGCATGGGCCCCAGGTACGAAGGCAGCGTGATGCCCATGCCTTTGAGCCAGTTGACCAGCAGCGTGCCCGCGCCAATGGACACGGTGATCAGGATGCTGGCGTACATCACCGTGTCGCCAGTGAGTGCGGATGACGGTGCCTGCAAGATGGTTGCATCAGGCTTCACGCCCGCTGCGGCACCGGTGGGGTGCAAACCATTGCGGCGCATGAGCAGCGTGCCCAGCGGGCCGCCAATCACGCAGCCGGACACCAGGCCGTAGGTGGCCGCCGCAATGGCAGCGGGCAGCGCACCAGCGGCGCCCGCCTGCTCCAGCAGCGGTCCAAATGCCGCCGATGTGCCATGCCCGCCCGTGAGCGAGATGGAGCCCGCCGCCACGCCAATCAGCGGGTGCACGCCCAGCGCGGCCGCCAGCCCGGCACCCAGCAGGTTCTGCAGCACCACCAGCCCCACCGCTGCCGCCAGAAAAAGCGCCACGCCCACGCCGCCTTTTTTCAAGAGCTCAAAGCTGGCCGAAAAGCCGATGGTGGTGAAAAACACCAGCAGCAAAAACGCGCGCATGTTGTCGTAGAACTCAAACGCAAACAGGCCCGTCTGGTGGCCCACCAGCGCAATGACCGAGAACACCAGCCCGCCAATGATGGGGCCGGGGATGAAGTAGCGCGCGAGCACATTCACGCGCTTTTTGATGAACTCACCCACCACCAGCAAGATGGCGGCGATGCCGATGGTTTGGGCGATGTCGAGCTGGATGGTGACCATGGGGTGTCTCCTTGATTCCTTGGTGGGGGTCAGGCAACACATGCCAGAATAATTAGCTATTGAATAAATAGCATCAAGCGCAAGCGCCAGTAGCGCTAGATTGGTATTTTATCCTTTGAACTACGCCCGATCGTCCGACCCGGCGTTGAAAAAATATCCGGCGCTGGCCTGTGGCGCCCGCACGTTGAATCGCTAAAGACGGCAAGCGCAGTGACTGCCGGAATCGAGAAAGCGGCTGCGGATGGCGCCGATCTGGCAGCATCGAGTCACCGGCATCGATGCTCTCCGGCACGCGGCGTGCAGCAGCTATGCTCGGCAGCCCGCACACCGCGCCGCTCACTGCACCACTTGGTAAGCAGCTTGTTGCGCCGCTCAACGCACACACCCCGTCCAATAAACGCCCATGACTGCCCGCCTGATCCGCTTCAACAAACCCTATGGCGTGCTCAGCCAGTTCACGGCCGAGGGCAAATGGCAGGGCCTGAAAGACTACATCGATCTGCCCGGCGTGTATGTGGCCGGGCGGCTGGATGCCGACAGCGAGGGCCTGCTCTTGCTGACCAACGACGGCAAGCTGCAGGCCCGCATTGCCGACCCGCGCTTCAAGATGGAAAAAACCTACTGGGTGCAGGTAGAGGGCATACCCCAAGAGCCCGCGCTGGCCGCGCTGCGCAGCGGCGTGCAGCTCAACGACGGCCCCACGCTGCCGGCCCGAGCTCGCCTGCTGGAGCCACCGCCCGCCGTGTGGGAGCGCAACCCGCCCATCCGCGAGCGCAAGGCCATCCCCACGGCGTGGATCGAGCTGGTTATCCGCGAGGGCCGCAACCGCCAGGTGCGCCGCATGACGGCCGCCGTGGGCTACCCCACGCTGCGGCTCATTCGCGCGGCCATCGGGCCGCACACGCTGGAGGGATTGGCGCCGGGCGACTGGGCCGACTGAAATGGCTTGAATGAAGCGGGGGCTGGACGAATCTCACCCCGCACGCACTATTCCACCGCCCCCTCACCCATGACCAGGTAGCGGCTGACGAGCTCAAAAAAACTGTCGTAAAAGCCATCCGAGGCAATGGTCTCGCTGCCCACCTTGATCAGGGCTTCGTCCGTGGACAACAAGGGCAACGACACCGAACCCACGCCGCCCACGCCCAGGCTGGCGGAGTTGTTGGTTTTTTTCAGGGTGTAGCGGTCTTGCACCGCGGTCACAAAGCCCAGGCTGATCTTGCCGTTGGCGCTTTCGGGCACGCACACCACCCGAATCATCATCTGCAGGTGGGCGTCGGCCTCGGGCTGAAAGTTCTTGCGGCCTTCCACCATTTCGGGCACATGGGTGTTGATGATGTAGCCTTGGCTGAGCAGCGCACGCCGGGCGGCCTCGCAGGTTTGCGCGGGCGCGGCGTCGAACAGGCGCGAATAGGTGGCCACAGAACCAAAACTCTCTTGGGGCGAATACACCTTGGCTGGCGCGGAGCAACCGGCCAACAGGGCAACAACGCCCAACCCGGCCCACAGGCACAGGGCGGCTCTCAAAGCACGGCGCCCCATGGGCGCAGTTTCAGCAGCGTGAAAAGAGGTGCGCTGGGGCATCCAGAAAAGACTCAAAGCCGGGCACTCCTCGGGGTGAAATTTTTCGCGGGCATCGCATCATCATGCCACTGGGCATCTGACCACAAAGGGGGTGGCCGGTTCCCCGGCGGGCCATGCGGTGGGCGCGGGCATCGCACAATGGCGCCTTTGCCCGAAAACGGGCTGGCTGCAGCGGCAGGGCGGTATTGCGCCTGCCACCAGTGTCCGCCGGGCTTGAGACAAAGGTTATTCCATGAAAATTGCCGTAATGGGCGCGGGGGCGGTGGGCTGCTACTACGGCGGCATGCTGGCGCGCGCAGGCCACGAGGTCACCCTGGTTGCCCGCGCGCACCATGCCGAGGCCATCAACGCCAGCGGCCTGCTGCTTGAAACGCAGGCCTTCACTGAGCGGGTGCGCGTGGCCGCCAGCACCGATGCCAGCGCCGCAGATGGCGCGCAATGGGTGCTTTTTTGCGTCAAATCCACCGGCACCGAGAGCGCGGGCCGCGCGCTGGCCCCGCACCTGGCCGAGGGCGCTGTGGTGCTCAGCCTGCAAAACGGCGTGGACAACGCCGAGCGCCTGCAGGCGACCATTGGCCACCCCGTCATCCCGGCCGTGGTGTATGTGGCTACCGAGATGGCGGGGCCGGGCCATGTGCGGCACCACGGGCGCGGCGAGCTGGTGATTGCGCCATCGCCCGCCAGCGCAGACATCGCCGCCACCCTGGGCTCAGCGGGCGTGCCTGTACAGGTGTCCGACAATGTGGCCAGCGCGCTGTGGGCCAAGCTGGTGCTCAACTGCGCCTACAACGCCTTGTCGGCCATCACCCGGCTGCCCTATGGCGAGATCATGAACAGCCCCGGCCTGGCCGTGCCCCAGGTGATGCAAGACATCGTGCACGAGTGCCAGCAGGTAGCGCAGGCCAGCGGCATCGCTCTGCCGGCGGACACCCTTGACGCCGTGCTGCACCTGGCGGCCACCATGCCCGCGCAAATGTCGTCCACCGCGCAAGACCTGGCACGCGGCAAGCGCAGCGAGATCGACCACCTCAATGGCTTCATCGTGCGCCGGGGCGAGGCGCTGGGCATTGCCACGCCCGTCAATCGGCTGCTGCACACGCTGGTGCGGCTGCTGGAGAAAAACCTGCCCACCGTGCAAGGCGGTGCCGCATGAGGGCCGATGCACGCAATCCGCAATGGCTGCACCGTGGTCTGCTGGTGTGTTTCTGGTCCGCCGCGCTGGGCGTTGCGGTGCTGTCGCTGATGCCCATTGCCTACCTGCCGCCACAGGTCTTCAGCCTGTGGGACAAGGCCCAGCACGCCCTGGCCTTCACCGCGCTGGCCCTGCTGGGCCTGCTGGCCTATCCGCGCCAGCCCTGGCGCATGGTGCTTGCCCTGCTGGCCTTTGGCGGCGCCATCGAACTGGCGCAGGCCGCCACCGGCTGGCGCTATGGCGAATGGAGCGACTGGCTGGCCGATGCCGTGGGCCTGGCAGCGGGGTGGGCACTGGCCTGGCACCCCCGGCGCCTGCTCCCCCTTCTGGCCCGGCGGTCACAGCCGATGGCAAAGGCGGCAGAACCCCGGTAGCCCCCCGCCGGACCACACCCTGGGCGCCATCGCCAGCAGGTTTGCCCCATGCGCCGGGCGAGCAGTTGCCCACACCTTGGATGTTATGCCCGCCCAATGTGCAGTACCCTGTGGATAAGCAGCAGAAGAACCCGCAAAACCCGCGCCAGCACTGGCCTGCAGCCCGCTGCCCGTTGTTTGGGCAGCAAGCCCCGCCACATAACCGGTGAAGAACCTGCATGCACGCGAGGCTTATAGTCGCCGCTGTGCTGCGCGCGCCGCCTGCGCCGCCCCACCCCGCGCCCGTCTTCATGGGCCTGATTTCTTTCTTTCCACGCAACCGTGCCCATTTCCGTCTTGCTCTGCCTGGTCGTCGCCATCAGCGACGGCGATACCCTGACCGCGCGCTGCGGCACGCCCGGTGCCTACCGGCAGCTCAAGGTGCGCATCGCTGCCATCGACGCCCCTGAGCGCAAGCAGGCCTTTGGCCAGAAGTCACGGCAGCACCTGGCACAGATCTGCTTTCGGCAACGCGCCACGCTGCACATCCTGTCGCACGATGCCTATGGCCGCCCCGTGGCCAATGTGCGCTGCGGCACCCACGATGTGGCGGCGTCGCAGGTCAGCGCCGGCCTGGCGTGGGTGTACACGCCCTATGCCGACCAGCACCCGCATCTGGCGCCTATGCAGCAGCAGGCCCGCGCCAGCCGCAGGGGTTTGTGGGCGCAGCCACGCCCGCTGGCGCCGTGGGTGTATCGGCACAGGCACCAGCGCTGATCGCGCTACGCAATGCCCCTGGCTGCCTTGCGCAGCCGGCGGGTTTCAGTTGCCGGCCCCCGGCTGTGCGTTGAAAACACCGCTGAGCAATTCGACAAGCCGCTCGGCCCCCATCTTGAAACCACAGGCCTGCGCATGACCGCCGCCGCCCATGCTTTCAGCCAGCGCAATGCAGTCGAAATTGCGCTGCGCACGCAGGCCCACCTTCACGCCCGAGGTGCCCGCACTCCACATCAGCGCAAAGGTGCCGGTTTTGGCCGACAGCATGTCGCCCACCAGGCTGTGGAACATGCCGGGGGCATTGACCATCAGGCCTTCGATGCCGTTGAACACCAGGGGCTGCGCACCCTCGGCCATATCGGCCGCGAGCTTGCGGTATTTTTCGTCCATGGCGCCGCCGCGCGCCATGAACTGCGCAAGCTGCCCGGGCGTGAACGCGGCAATCTCGTGCCAGCGTGCAAAGGTCTGGGGCTCCATGTCGAGAGCCGACAGAAAACCCGCGCTCTCGGGGAACTCCCATTTCCAGATGTCGCGGTCTTCGATGTACTGGAACAGTGCCGGAACGGGTTGCGCGGGGTGAAAGAACTCCCATGCCAGCCTGGCCCCTGACTTGTTCATGTCAAAGTGCACCACGCCGCAGCGGCAGGCGAAGCCGGTGAGTTTTTCGGCGGCGCTCTTGTGGTGGTCCAGCATCACGAGCTTGGCGGCCCGCTCTTCGATGGCGTGCAGGACCTCGGCCGAGAACGAAAAATCCAGGATGTAGACAGCCCGGCCCGCCACGGGCGGCAGGTCGTCCAGCGTTTTGACATCGCCGTGGTCCAGCCCCAGGTATTCGGCACTTTCGCCGTAGTAAAGCCATGCGGCCAGTGCGGCGCCAAAGCCGTCGGGGCAATTGCGCCCGTGGTAGAGGACCAGCGGCGCGGGATCGTTCTTGTCGGGTGCAACCAGCAGTTGCAGGGGGAGTATGGTTTTCTTCGTCATGGACGCCGATTGTCGCTGCGCCCGCTCAGATGGGCAGCCAGCGCCGCCACCAGGGCGTGCGCTCTTCCTGCGCACCCCGGGCCTGCAGCAGCGCCACCAGCTCGGTGCGCTGGTAGCGGCGCGCGGCTTGCAGCGGTGTGAGGTCATCGAAGTCCGAGCGCAGCTGCGGGTCAGCCCCGTTCGCAATCAGGTAACGCGCAACGTCGTCATGCCCGTGGATAAGGCTGGCCACCAGCGGCGTGCACAAGATCTCGGGGTGCTGGTAGTTGGGGTTCACACCCGCAGCGATGTGGTAGCGCACCAGCGCCAGGTCACCAGCCAGGGCGGCGGCGTACATGTCCTTCCAGTCTCCACCTGACATAACGTGAATCCTCTGCGCAAACGGTAATCGATGCAGTGTAGGCAGGCGGGCGTGCTGCACAATCCGCGCCTTCCC
The DNA here is from genome assembly GCF_003345135.1 of Acidovorax sp. BoFeN1. Lineage (NCBI taxonomy): Bacteria > Pseudomonadati > Pseudomonadota > Betaproteobacteria > Burkholderiales > Comamonadaceae > Acidovorax > Acidovorax sp. BoFeN1. Next base: position 16,843 of record NZ_QOZT01000062.1, on the reverse strand, counting down.
TACCTGTCCGCTGCTTTTTCCCCCACCCCGCCATGCCCCCCTTGCACATCCTCTGGCGCGACGAGCACCTTGTGGCGGTTTACAAGCCCGCCGGCTGGCTGGTGCACCGCACAGGGCTGGACGCGGGGGAAACACGCTTTGTGATGCAGATGCTGCGCGACCAGCTGGGCCAGCATGTGTATCCCGTGCACCGGCTCGACAAGGGCACCTGCGGCGTGCTGGTGATGGCGCTGCACAGCGCGGCTGCACGCGCGTTGTCGCAGGCGTTTGAGCACGGGGCGACGCACAAACGCTACCTGGCCGTGGTGCGCGGCTGGGCGCCCGGAGCGGTGGAAGTGGATCATGCCCTCAAGCCCGACGATGCCCCGGCGGATGCCGCCGTGCAGGATGCCCACACGCGCTTTCGTCGCATGGCACAGCTCACGCTGCCCGAGGCCAGCGACGCCCGCTTTGCCACCACGCGCGCCTCGCTGGTAGAGGCCGTGCCTACCACCGGGCGGCGCCACCAGATCCGCCGCCACCTCAAGCACCTGGCGCACCCCATCATTGGCGATGCCACCCATGGCAAGGGCCCCATCAACCGCTGGTGGGCCGATCGGCTGGGCCAGCAAAGGCTGTGGCTGCACGCCTGGCAGCTGACCGTGCCGCACCCCGTGTCGGGCGCGGCCCTGGTATTTGACAGCAGCTTGCAGCTGCCTGCGTGGAGCCCACCCCGTGCCGCAGAAGTGCAGGCCGTGCTGCCAGACAACGGTGCGGCAGCCCCCACGGCAGACTGGCAACGGCTGCTGACACGGCTGCCCTGGCACGCCTCGCCCGATGCACGCTAGCCAGGCACGGCCAGTGGCCGAAGGCCTGTGCGGGGCACCGAACCGGCAACTATGTTTTTCATAGCACGCCGCGCTTTATCATCAAGCGCTAGAGCCATTTTTGACACATAAACCATTGCCATGCAAGCCGAAGACATCCTTCATTTCTGGTTCGAAGAACTCTCGCCCGCGCAGCACTTTGCCCAGGAAGACGCGATCGACGCCATGATCCGCGTGCGTTTTGGGCCCATCTGGCAGGCGGCGCAGCATTGCGAGCTGTGGGAGTGGCGCGCCACGCCGCAGGGGCGGCTGGCCGAGATCGTGGTGCTCGACCAGTTCTCGCGCCACATCCATCGCGGCACGCCGCTGGCGTTTGCACAGGATGCCCAGGCCCTGGTGCTGGCCCAGGAGCTGGTGGCCGGTGGCCACGATGCCACCCTGCCCCCGGCGCAGCGGGCCTTTGCCTACCTGCCCTACATGCACAGCGAATCGCCCGCCATCCACGCCCAGGCCATGGTGCTGTTTGACCAGCCGGGGCTGGAGAACAACCTGCGCTTCGAGGTGCTGCACCGCGACGTCATTGCGCGGTTTGGCCGCTATCCGCACCGCAATGCCGCACTGGGGCGCGTGTCCACGCCGGGCGAGCTGGCGTTCATGGCCCAGCCGGGTTCGTCTTTCTAAGGCACCAGCCACTGGCCCTCACAGGGGCCGCGTCAGGTAGACCGCCTCGCGGCCCACGATGGGCTCGCGCGTGGGCATCATGACGGTGCAGCCATCGCACAGGGCGCGAATCTCGTGGGGCCCGTCGGTGGCAATGAGCGCATCTTTGGCAAACACCTCAAAGCCCACCAGCGGGCGCACAAAGCAAAAATCCGGCGTGCGCACCATGCAGGTCTGCAGCAGCTCATAGCGGCGCTGCGGGCCAGGCGCCGGTCTGCCGGGGGCCGCTTCGATCAGCCCGAAATGGGCCAGAAAATCCAGCGCCACCGCCGTCGCCATGTCGGCCGCCGATTGCAGAAAATGCTGCCCGCACTCCACCACCAGCGCCGCACCAGGCCCGTCGGCCAGGCCATGGCTGCCGTGCTGGATGAGGGGCGTGCCCGAACCCAGGCCTTGCGGCATCACCAGGTGCACAGGCGGCCTGCCAATGGCCTGGGCCACCGCCGCATTGCGCGCATAGGCCGGATACGCCCAGAAGGGCTCGACATCCTGGCTGGTCGAGTGGATGTCCAGAATGTGATCGGCAGCGGCCACCACGGGGCGCAGGGCGCGGGCACGGGCCAGTTCGGGGCTGTCGGCGGTGCCGTCCAGCTCTGCGGCCGACCACACGCGGTTGAGGTTGTGCACCAGCTGGCGGCTGTCAAAAGGGCGCGCGGGGTTGAACGACTCGTAGGCGGCCACGTTGGCAAAGCTGATGGTCAGCGTGCCGCACCGGGGCCGCACGCCGGTGTCGAGCAAGTGCGTGGCGGCCACCATGCCGCACAGCTCATTGCCGTGGGTGAGCGCATTGATCAGCACATGCGGCCCGGGCTGGCCCGACTCGAAACGGTGCACATAGTCCACGCCCACATTGCCCACGCGGTAGGCCGAGAGGTCTCGGGGCAGCACTTCAAAGACGGGCGGATTCTGGGTCATGTCTGGGCACTCAAAACAAAGCGGCCCGCCATGGTATGCGCAAAACCAGGGGCCTCCAGCGGCCATTCCCCGCTTGCCCGCCAGTGCCAAAACAACGCCCACAGCGCCTGCCACACCAAGATAGCCAGAACGCGCTGGCGGCGGGCGCACCAGGGCTGCGGCAAAACAGGCACAACAGGCCGGAGCGGCCGGTTTGTGACGTACCATCCGTCCCACAGTGGTCCCATCCCGAGACCCACCCAGGAGGATCCATGGCCAAAGGACAAATGCACAACAACAAGATGGCAAAAAAGCCGAAGAAAGACACATCACCACCCAAAGAGGGCCACGGCTCTGACCGCCCCATGCCACCGACGACAGCAGTGATCCCGCGCGGCAAGGACAAGAACAAATAGGCGACGCCTTTGCTTGCTATTGGTTAAAAAGCTGCTCACCAGTGCAGAAAGAGGGGTTATGCCGTTTCACCTGAGCCACGAACACCCTTTCTGCCGGTATCAGCGCCGCCTGCTGACGCCGATGGCCCATCGAACAACGCCCTGACACACGGGCACCATGCCCATGCCGCCAGCCCCCTCCCCTGCTGCAGCATCCACGTTACTCGCACCGCCTGCGCCCCTTTGGCAGCTGGTGCTGCGCAGCCTGCCTGTGCCCGTGCTCATGTCGGTCATCTGCTGGGTGGGCGCGGGGGTGAACTACTTGCTGTTTCACACGCTGGCCGAGCTTTTTTCCATCGTGATTGCCATGGTGGCCCTGGTGGTGGCCACCACCTCGCAGCGCTTCACGCGCAACCATTTTGTGGTGTACATCGCCGTGGCCATTGGCTGGTGCGGGGCGCTCGATTTATTGCACATGGTCGTGCTCGACGGCATGCAGCTGCTGCCCGGCAACAGTGCCGACCCGGCCATACAGCTGTGGGTGGCCGCCCGCTTCATCCAGGCGGTGGCACTGGTCTCTGCGCCCCTGCTGCTGTACCGCAGCGTGCGCCCATTGCTGATGCAGGCGGGCTTTGGCATGGCCGCTTTGCTGAGCGCAGCGCTGATTGCCAACGATTTCTTTCCCGCCGCCTATGTGGACGGCCAGGGGCTGACGCCTTTCAAGATTTACGCCGAATACGTGATCATTGGTCTGCTGACCGGTGCGCTGGCACTGCTGTGGCGCCAGCGCGCCCTCATGTCCACGCGCCTGCTGGCCAACCTGATGGCGGCCGTGGTGTTCATGATCTTGTCCGAACTGGCCTTTACCCGCTATGTGAGCGTGTACGCAACAGCCAACCTGGTCGGGCATCTGCTCAAGATCTTTGCGTATTGGTACGTTTACCTGGCACTGGTGCACAGCACCCTGCGTGAGCCCTTCAGCATGCTGGCGCGTGCTGCCAGCACCTACGACGCGGTGCCCGACCCCACGCTCATCGTCACGGCCGACGGCAAGATCCACCAGGCCAATGCGGCGGCGGCTCTTTTTGCGGGCCAGGCTGCCGCGCAACTGGTGGGCCAGTCGAGCCATGCGCTGTTCCATGACGCCGAGGTCAGCGCCGCCGCCTGCCCGGTATGCCAGGGCATGCAGACCGCCAAGGCAGCTTTTCAGGTGGAAATCGAACGCAACCACGGTCGCAATGCCATTGAATGCAGTGTGGCCCCGTTTCACGCCCCCCATGCCCAAAACGCCTACGTGCAGGTGGTGCGCGACATCACCGACCGGCGGCGCCTGGCGGCCGAGCGCGAGGCCCTGGTGCTGGCGCTGGGCGAGCGCATCAAGGAGCTGCGCTGCATGCACGCCATCGCCCAGCTGGTCGAAACGCCCGGCCTGACGCTGGCGCAGTTGCTGCAAGGCGTGATCGACCGGCTGAACGCGGGGTTTGTGCTGCCCGACCAGGTGCAAGTGGCCATCACCGGCGACTGGGGGCATTTTGGCGACCAGATCCCCAGTCCCCGCCCCACGCTGTGGCTGGAGCGCGCCATCAGCGTGCACCACACGCCCCGCGCGCAGCTGCACGCCTGGTACCCGCCCGAGGCCAGCGCAGCCGGCGCATCCTTCCTGCCCGAAGACGAGGCCCTGCTCGACAACGTGGTGCAGCAGATCGGCGGCGCCATCGAGCGCATGCAGGCGGCGGAGAAGGTACAGCGCCTGTCCAACCTGTACGAAATGCTCAGCGCCACCAACCACGCCGTGGCGCACAGCAACAACCAGGACACCTTGCTGGCCAACCTTTACGAAGCGCTGCTCACCCACGGCAAGTTCCCGATGATGTTCATCGCGCTCACGGAAACGGGTGGTTTCCCGCTGCACCTTCACCGCTCGCATGGCATCCCGGCAGAAAATCTGCTGCTGCTGACCCAGGCGCTGCAATCGCCTCAAAGCCCGTGGTACCAGCTGATGGGCGGCTTGGCAAAGGGCGAGATCCACCTGCATTCCATCCCGGCAACCTACGCAGACGACACCGATCCCTGGCTGACTTTTCTGCACGCACAAGGCATTCAGGAGCGCGCCGTGATGCCACTGGCCTGCGAAGGACGTTTGCTGGGGATTTTTGGCCTGTATGCACGCGGGCTCACTGTTTTCGATGCCGACGAAATACGCCTGCTCACCGAAATGGCGGCCGAGCTTTCTTTCGCCTTCGGCCGCTTGGCCAGCGAAAACCGCCTGCAACAGGCCGAACAGAAGGTGCAATTCTCGGAGTACCGTTTTAGCGAGGTGTTCGCCGCCTCGCCGCTGCCCATGCAGATTTTCTCGCTGGGCACGCGCGATCTGCTGGCCTGCAACCCGGCCCTGCAGCAGTGGCTGGGCTACACGCCCCAAGAGATCTCCACCCTGTCGATGTGGGCCGAGCGCGTGTGTGCCGACCACGCACAGTGCCGGCAGGTGCTGGAGCTGTGGCAACACGCCTCGCCGCAAAACCCGAAAGGCGAGAGCTTGCTTTTGCCTGAAATGCACCTGCGCTGCAAGGACGGCAGCGAACGCATGGCGCGAGGCACGATGACCATGGTGGGCGACGAGGCCATCATCGTCTGGACCGACCTGACAGAAATCCGCCAAAGCGAACAGGTGCTGCAGGAGAGCGAGCAACGCTTTCGCAACATGATCGAGCAGACCATCAGCGGCATCTATGTGCGCCGCGACGGCCGCTTCATCTACGTGAACCCGCGCTTCTGCGAAATCGTGGGCTGGTCTGGAGCAGACCTGCTGGGGCAGGACGTGCTGCAGTTCACCACCACCGCCCCCGACAACCTGGCGCGCATCCACCAGGCCTGGGAGCAGCTGGCGGCCGGTGCACGCAACGTGAAATACACCCTGCCCATGCGCCGCAAGGATGGCCAGCTGATCGAGCTGGGCCTGAACGCCTCCATCATCACCTGGGACGATGGCCAGCCCGCCACCATCGTGATGGCCCAGAACATCACCGAACGCAAGCGCGCCGAGGAACAGATCGCCAGCTATGTGCAGCAGCTCGAAGGCGCCATGCAGGGAACGCTGCAGGCCATCTCCAACATGGTCGAGCTGCGCGACCCCTACACCGCCGGCCACGAACGCCGCGTGGGCCTGATTGCGGGCGACATTGCCTGCGAGATGGGCTGGGACGCAGAGCGCTGCAAAAACCTGGAGTTGGTGGGCCTGGTGCACGACATCGGCAAGATCGCCGTGCCTGCCGAGATCCTGTCCAAACCCGGGCGCCTGAGCCCGCTGGAGATGGAACTGGTGCGATGCCACGCACAGGCGGGTTACGACATCTTGAAGGACGTGAGCTTTGCCACCCCGATCGCCGAAATCATCCGCCAGCACCACGAGCGCATGGACGGCAGCGGCTACCCACGCGGCCTGCGGGGTGACGAGATCCTGCCCGAAGCGCGCGTGCTGGCCGTGGCCGACGTGATCGAATCCATGGCGGCGCACCGCCCCTACCGCGCTGCGCTGGGCCTGGATGTGGCGATGGCCGAAATCGACAAGAACCGGGGCCAGCTCTACGACCCCGAGGTGGCCGACGCCATGGGCCGGCTGGTGCGGAAAAAGAACTACCAGCTGCCCGATTGACTGCCCATTGGTGCCGCGTCGGGTCCGCGTAGGGCTCTGGACTCAGGGCTCGCGGGTGCCGCTGCCCTTCTTCTTGCGGTTTTCACGGGCCTGCTTCTTGGCCTCGCGCTCGGCGTCCGCCAGCGCACCGGCGGCCCGCCAGACCTCGAACTCGGCAGGCGTTTCCAGCGTGATGCGGCCCAAAATGGCGGTGCGGAAATCGGTCATCACGATCTCGGCCGTCTTTTGCAGGTTCACGCGCCCGCCGCCCAGCATGGCGCCGCGCTTTTTGCCAATGGCGGCCAGCAGGTCTTCGTCGTGCATGCTGGCCATGGCGCCGGCGGGCAGGCCCAGCTTGTAGCGCGCCTCCAGCAGGGGCGCATAGTGCGTTTGCAGGCGGCGCAGCAGCTCCAGCGCTACCAATTCTTCGTCGTATGCATTGCGGCCAATGGCGCCGCTGGCGGCCAGGTTGTAGCCGCTTTCCACCACCACGATGCGCGGCCACAGCATGCCGGGCGTGTCCCACAGGTAAAAATCGTCGGCCAGCGTGATGCGCTGCTCCAGCTTGGTGATGCCCGCCTCGTCGCCCGTCTTGGCCTGGCGCTTGTTGGTGAGGGTGTTGATGAGCGTGGACTTGCCCACGTTGGGCACGCCGCAGATCAGCACGCGCATGGGCTTGGCCATGCCACCCCGGTTGGGCGCCAGCAGGTGGCAGGCGTCAATCAGTTTGCGGGCGGGCGCGGGGTCTGAGGCATCCAGCCCCACGGCGCGCGTGGCGCTCTGGGCGTTGTACCAGTCCACCCACAGCGCCGTGCGCTCGGGGTCGGCCACGTCCTGCTTGTTGAGCACCTTGAGGGTTGGCTTGTGGCCCGTGAGCTCGGCCAGCAGCGGATTGGCGCTGGAGCCGGGCAGGCGCGCGTCCAGCACCTCGATCACCACGTCAATGTCCTTGATGCGTTCGGTGATGGCTTTCTTGGTCAGGTGCATGTGACCGGGGAACCACTGGATGGCCATGCGAGGGGGTACTTTCTTGATTGTTCTGTTCGGGCTGAGGGTGGCCAGGAGGCTGTCGGACTTGGAGCGTCGATAGCGAAAAACGGCCCCAGCGAGGACAGTTTTTGCCGGGTTTGCAGCGCCATAGCCCGGCTATGGGGCAAAAAGACGGGAATAAATGGACCGCTGCGGCCGCTTTGCAGCCGACGATTTCCAAGTTCGAGAGCCTCCTAGGATAATCGCGTCCCGTTCCCCACCGTTTCACCCCTGCCATGCCCTCACCCGCCAACCGCCCCGCAAGCCCTGCCAACAAGGCCGACAAAGAGCTTTTGTTCAAGGGCGTCACCTGCGCGCTGATTGGACTGGTGGTGCTGATCGCCCCCTATGTGGCCCGCTCGCCCAGCGTGCAGGACATCATGGCGCAGTCGGCGCTGGTGGGCTGGTTTGCGCTGGTGCTGGGGGGCGGCTTCATGGTGCGCTACGCCATGCGCCGGGCGGCGGCAACCAAGGCCCGCAACCAGTCGTGACGCCAGAACCACGGGTGCAGGTGCCCGCCCGCGCCACCGACGCCCCCTCGGCCCGCGCCATGTTCGAGGCGCTGCAGCAGCAAGCCCGGGCGCACAGCGTGCTACTGCGGGCACCCCCGCCAGAGCCCACCACCTGCTGCGGGCGCGGCTGCAACGGCTGCGTGTGGGAGGGGTATCTCGATGCTGCCGAATATTGGCGACAGGAGGCGCTGCTGCAGATTGATTCTGTCAATCTCGATTGAAATAGGCCCGCAGCTATTGCTGCATGAGCGCTCGCAGCACTCATTTTTGAGTGTCTGGCGACACGCGGCGGATACCGGGGGAAATGACCCATTATTTTGATGCTGCCTAGTCAGACCGCCGTTTCGATGTGCCGGGTTCAGTGTCAGCCGCACCATCAACAGGGGTGTATCTGGTCGGCTGCTGTCGGCCAGGAGCTGATTTTCGGAGTGCCGGGACTGCCGATCGCTTTAAGGCAATGCTGATCAAGGTCCACCGTTGTCGCTTCTCAAACGTTATCCGCAGATGAAGCAGCAGACCCTGGCAATGGCCGCAGATCAAAACAACGGATTCGAGCAGTCGCGCAAGCCCACCCGACGTGAAGAGTTCTTGCGGACCATGGAGACAATAGTGCCTTGGGCCGCCCTGTGCCAGGTGATAGAGCCGCACTACCCCAAGGCCGGCAACGGCCGTCCGCCCATTGGGTTGGAGCGCATGCTGCGCATCCATTTTCTTCAGCACTGGTTCAACCTGGCCGATCTGGCGTGCGAGGAGGCTCTGTATGACAGTGCCAGTCTGCGCCGCTTTGTGGGGATTGACCTGGGCCGCGAACGCGTGCCCGACGCCACCACGCTGCTGAAGTTTCGCAAACTGCTCAATGAGCAAAAACTGGGTGAAGCCCTGTTTGCCAAGGTAGGCCAGCAATTGCAGGAGCGCGGCTTCAAGGTCAACACCGGCACCATCGTGGATGCCACGATCATCGCAGCGCCCAGCTCCACCAAGAACGCCGACAAGGCGCGCGACCCCGATATGCACCAGACACGCAAAGGCCAGCAATGGTATTTCGGCATGAAGCTGCACATTGGCGTGGACAGCCAAAGCGGGCTGGCGCACAGCGCCGTGGTGACGGCGGCCAACGTGCATGACAAACACCCTCTGCCCAATCTGCTGCATGGCAATGAGCGGCGTGTGTACGGCGACTCGGCCTATGCCAGCCAGAAAGCACTGATAGCGAGCAAGGCCCCCAAGGCCAAGGACTTCACCAACCAGCGCACCCGCCGTGCAGGCGAGGTGGACGAAGTTCAGCGGGCCAAGAACCGCAACAAATCGCGGGTGCGTGCCCGGGTCGAGCATGTCTTTGCGGTGGTCAAGCGCCTGTGGGGATTCACCAAGGTGCGCTACCGCGGGCTTCAGAAGAACGCCACGCGGGCGTTCACGGCCTTGGCGCTGGCCAACATTTACCTGTGCCGCAGTCATCTGTTGGGACAGGTGCGCCCGTAAGGGCGGAAATCGGGCCTCAGCGCCCCGCGAACTGCCCAAATGGGCCGCGCGAGAGGCATAAAAGTCCAAAAAACTGCGTCATCCAGGTTTGCGCGGAAATTTTCGACGGCTTGTTCAGCGTAGCCTTAGGTTGTAACGAGTCCTTCCCGGGCGGCAGTCGGAGTGGCTATGCCGACCATTTCTGACAGTCGACAAGCGGCGGCTCGTATGACCGCTGTACCATCAAAACTGGGCCCCGTGTCACCGACCTGCGCCAGCGGCTGAGCGCCAGACAGGCGGTCCAGGCAGACTTGGCCGAGGCTTTGGTAGTGCAAGCCCAGTTCTCTTTGGGTGACAGCGTGGACGGCAAACGTCACAAGTGCAAACGACCGACTGAAACCACAGATCATGAAACTAATCTTCAGCCGCAAAGGCTTTGACTCTCAATATGGGGGAGTGCCAAGCCCCATCCTGTCGGACGGCACCTTGCTGCCGTTGCCAATCCCTTCGAGGCAAGGTCGATCGCTTCGCGACATTCAGAGTTCAGCCGGTCCCCTGCACACGCTGGTGTCGGATCTCACGGGCGGCAAGATCGGGCCGGACACCCTGGTCCATCTCGATCCTGATCTTCAGAGCCCCTCCGTTCCCAGGCTGGCTGGCTGGCAACCATCGCTGGGGCAGGTGGCGGCTGCGCAAGGTCATCTGGCCAGACAAGGTGTCGGCCAGGGTGACCTGTTCCTTTTCTTCGGCTGGTTCCGCCAGGCCGAGGTCATCGGCGGGCGGTGGCGGTATGTGCCGGGAGCGCCCGACATCCACAGCCTCTTCGGGTGGTTGCAGATCGGTGCGGTGTTGGACCCTGGCGCACCTGACTGCGCAGAACGCAACCCTTGGTTGGGGGACCATCCGCACGTCGCCTTTGCCGACACCATCGGCAAGAGCAACACCATCTACATTGGAGCGAAGTCCCTGCTTGGCGGGAAGTTTCCGGGCGCCGGCGTCTTTGCACACTGGACCGACCGCCTGCGGTTGACCGCGCCGGGCCATTCGCGCTCCGTGTGGCGTGTGCCTGACTGGATGGACCCGTCTACCTCCGGGTTGAAGCTCACGTACCACACCGATGCAAGCCGCTGGTCTCGACAAGAAGGCGCCTTGCACCTTCAGACCGTCGGCAAGGGACAGGAATTCGTCATGGACACCGGCGCAAGCTCGGACGCGCAAGACTGGCTGATGTCCTTGATGAGATAGCAACCAGATAGAGAGGCCATGAAAGATGAACAAGGCAATGGGATACAAGATGACCCACGACACTGGATTTGCCCCCAATCCGTTCCACGGCGCCCTCACCTTGGCCACCTGCAAGCCGGCCGTGCGCCGCACACGCGGCAGGGGCGATTGGGTGGCTGGATTCACCTCCAAGGCGCTGGTTCAGAACGCTCGCGAGCACGGCGTTTCCATCCCCTATGGCGGACTCGTGTACCTGATGCAAGTCACCGAGGAACCGCTAGAGTTGTCAGCGTATTTCAACGATCCGCGCTTTCTCAAGAAGCGGCCGAGTCTGGACGCGCGCGACCCTGAAGTTCGATCCGGCGACAACATCTACTGGCGTGATGCGGATGGGCTGTACCAACAGCTCCCAAACAACTCGCATGAGCAGGATGCGAAGATTCACGACACCAGCGGCAAGAACGCGCTGGTCTCCGCGCGGTTCTGGTACTTCGGTCGGAACTGCTTCGTCCCGCCGGGCGGCTGGAAGGTGTTGATGGGGAGAGAATTGTCAACCGGCCGTACCTTCTATTGCCCAGATCGGTTTGTGGAGGGCATGCTGGATCACTTGAAGGAGATGGACATGAAGCCCGGTATCCATGGCCGACCCTGCATGTGGGACGAAACTGCAAAAAGTAACTGCGGGTGACCGTCTTCAGGAATGAGGTGAACCAGGAGCCAAACTCTTCGCAGCCAAACGGCGTGCGCATCGCAAGTGCCAGAGCGGGTTGACGTGAGTCCTAAGCCTTGGGGAGCAGTCTTTGCATTGGCCGACGCGGAGTGGGCTGAGCGCCGATAGTGGCGATGTCGGCAGTACCTTTCACACCAGTCATTCCCTCCGCTCCGTTCGCGGTTGCCCAATGACCATGATGCTGCCGAGGACGTGAGTTCAGCGAGCTACTTCGACCGCCAGCAATCACTGCGAAGCAGGTATCAGCCGCCAAAGCTCGAAGGGCAGCAACGGGTCGCACCCAGCCCGTCGGCAGTGGCACCCAAATCAGGCAATACCGCACAAAATGAATGACCACGAGTTCGCCGATTCCTCATCGAACCCAGTCAGAGGCCATTCGCCCTGAGCCTGGCCTGCCCTGCCCTGAACCCGCCCAAGGGCTCAGCCCAGCCCCTGCGCCGCCATGTAGTGCTGGCGCCATTCTTCAAAGGGCAGCGTGTCGGCCGCCTCGATGGCCTTTTGCGCGGCCACGGATTCGTCGGCCATCGCGGTAAACCGGGCCTGCTGGGCGTCGCTCCAGGGCAGGTCCAGCAGCGCATCGCGCGCCTGGGCCGACTGGTGGGTGCTGAAGCCGGTGAAACTGCTGCCGTGCGCGCGCGCCATGTGCTCCAGCACGCGGGCCGAGGGCGTCTGCACCGGGTTGGCCAGGGTGGCGCGGGCGCTGGCGAGCGCGGCGCTGTAGTCGGTGCTGTGGTGCGAGGCATCCAGCGCAGCGGCCAGCGGCGCGCATTCTTGCAGCACCTGGGCGGCCCAGTCCACCAACGGCACATTCTGGCCATTGCGCACCAGGCACAGGCCCGGCTCGCGGCCACGCTCGGCCGTGAGGTGCTGGTTCCGCTTGAGTTCGGTGATTTCTTGCGGCGTGTCGGGCGGGCTGTCTGACAGCAGGCAGTGCAGCAGGAACACGTCGAGCAGCCGCATGGTTTCAGCCGTGATGCCCACGGGCACGAACGGGTCCAGGTCCATCAGGCGCACCTCGACATATTCGACCCCACGCTCGCGCAGCGCATGCAGCGGGCGCTCGCCGGGCTGAATCACGCGCTTGGGGCGGATGGTGCCGTAAAACTCGTTTTCGATCTGCAGCAGGCTGGTGCCCAGCTGGTTGTAGTCGCCACCCGGGTTGCGGACGCCCACGGCCTCGTAGGCGGGATAGGGCTGTGTGAGCGCCTCGTGCAACGAGTCGGCATACCCATCAAGGCCGTTGTAGCTGACGGCCAGCGTGGCCTGCGCGTCGCTTTGGTAGCCCAGGCGGCCCATGCGCAGCGAGGTGGCGTGCGGCAGGTAAAGCGCCTGGTCGCTCAGGCGCTGCAGCGCGTGCGGGCGCCCTTGCGCAAAGCACGGGCACAGCGCGGGCGAGGCGCCAAACAGGTACAGCAGCACAAAGGCGTGGCGCCGAAAGTTGCGGATGAGGGCGAAATACTGTTCGCTCGTCACCCCCGGCATCGACCAGTTGTAGTGGATGCCGCAAATGGTCTGCATGCGCCGGCCGTAGCGGTGGCCCAGTCCCATGCGGTACACGCTTTTGGCGCGCCCCACGTTGGAGCTGCCGTAGCGCGCCAGCGGAATGGTTTCGTCGGTGGGCAGGCGGCACGGCATGCTCGACACCCACAGCATCTCGTCGCCCTGCTCGTGCAGCGTGCGCAGCGCAAACTGGTGGATCTCGGTGAGCTCATCCAGACACTGCTGCACGCCCCGGTGCGCCCCTGTGACGAGCTCGATCTGCGACTCGCTGTAGTCGGTGGTGATGTGCGGGTGCGTGAGCGCCGAGCCCAGCGCCGCCGGGTGCGGCGTAAGGGCCAGATCGCCCGTGGGCAGCACGCGCAGGCCTTCTTTTTCGATGCCACGGCGGATGCCAGCCAGGGCATCGGGGGGGCAGGCGGTGATTTTTTGCTGCAAGGTGCTCATATCTTTGTTACCGATCTACGGGGTCGGCCCGGAACTTAGCACGGAGCAGCACTGCCCGCCTGCGGCCCGGTCAAACCCTTGCCGCCAGCGCCTTGCCCACTTCGTTGGTGCCCTGGGCTGCGCCGCTTTGTGGTATTTGCTCGCCAGTGCGGTCGGTCACCTCGGCCAGGCGCACGGCCAGCTGCTCGGGCACATCGGCGCCCAGGCCCAGGTGAATGCCCTGCGTGAGCGTGATGTGCGCCGCCTCGAAGGTGCCCGCGCCCGCACACAAAATGGTGCGCGTGGGTGCGCTCTCGTGCGCCAGCACCAGCATGGCGGGCACCACGGCCTCGGGTTTCAGGGCGGCCAGCACCTCCTCGGGCATCAGGCCCTCGGTCATGCGGGTGGCGGCCGTCGGTGCCAGGGCGTTCACATGGATGTGGTGCTTGGCGCCTTCAATGCCCAGCGTCTGCATCAGGCCCACCTGGGCCAGCTTGGCCGCACCGTAGTTGGCCTGGCCAAAGTTGCCATACAGGCCGGTGGACGACGTGGTCATGACGATGCGGCCGTAGTCCTGCGCCACCATGTGTGGCCACACGGCCTTGCAGCAGTTGGCTGCGCCCATCAGGTGCACGTCCACCACCAGGCGGAAGTCGGCCATGTCCATCTTGGCAAAGCTCTTGTCGCGCAGGATGCCGGCGTTGTTCACCAGAATATCCACCCTGCCCCAGGCGTCGATGGCCTGTTGCACCATGGCTTCGACCGCCGCAAAGTCGGTGACCGAGGCGCCATTGGCCAGCGCCTCGCCACCGGCGGCGCGGATTTCATCGACCACCGCCTGCGCCGGGCTGACCGAGCCACCCTCGCCGTGCACGCCGCTGCCCAGGTCATTGACCAGCACCTTGGCGCCGCGCGCCGCCAGTGCCAGCGCATGCTGGCGGCCCAGGCCGCCGCCGGCGCCCGTCACGATGGCCACGCGGCCGTTGAAATTGATCGCCATGCTGTTGCTCTCCTGTCGTCTGGGGGATAAAGAATGTGCGCAGGCTCTGCTACCGTGCACCCTGCGCCATTGCCCCGCACTTTAAGGCACGCCACGCCCGATCCCGGTAGCGGGTGCGACTGCCCAACGCTTTGAAGGATTTCCATGCAACCCGCAGCCCCAGGCCTTCCTGACCCTCCCCGCGCAGCCGCCACCGTGGTGCTGCTGCGCGACAGCACCGCTGGCCCCGAGGTGCTGCTGCTGCGCCGCCACGCCCAGGCGTCCAACATGGCGGGGGTGTATGTATTTCCCGGCGGCAAGCTCGATGCCGACGACGCCACCCTGGACGCTGACACCCACCTCGACCAGCCCCACGCCACCCTGCATGCAAACTTGAACGAACCCGACACCCACAGCGCCACCGCTGCCGGCCTGTATGTGGCCGCGCTGCGCGAAGCCCTGGAGGAATGCGGCCTGCTGCTGGCCGAGCCCCTGGGCGGCACCTCGGCGGTGAATGCCACCCGCGCACGCGCCATGCTGCGCGAAGGCCAGCCGTTTGCGCAGGTGCTGGGCGCACTACAGCTGCGCCTGCAAACCCGCCAGCTCGCGCCCTGGTCGCGCTGGGTGACGCCGCTGGCACCCACCATGGGCACCCGCCGCTTTGACACGCGCTTTTTTGTCGCCCAGGCGCCCGCCGACCAGACCGCGCTGCACGACAACGAAGAAACCACCGACAGCGTGTGGCTGGCGCCGCGCGCGGCACTGGAGCAATACCGCGATGGCCGCATCGACCTGGCGCCGCCGCAAATCACGAGCCTGGCCCATCTGGCGCGCCACGCCAGCGTGGCCAGCGTGCTGGATGCCGCGCGCCGCCAGCCACCGCCCCTCATCCTGCCCGAGCCGTTTGACCACGACGGCGTGCGCGTGCTCTGCTACCCCGGCGACGCCATGCACCCGGTGCGCGAGCGCGCCCTGCCCGGCCCCACGCGACTGCACTACCACGCGCGCCGCTTCACCCCCGAAGACGGGTTTGAGGCGCTGTTTCGCTGACCCGCGACAATTCATGGGCAGCACAGCGGTGGCATGGACGTGCTGCACACCGGTGGCGGCCCTTGGCCATTACTACTAAATTTATAGCTGCTCGCGCTTGTGCAGCAAGCGCTACAGCCCGTTTTTACTGTAAAAGGATTCCCATGAAAGCAACTTGGAACGGCGTGGTGGTTGCCGAGAGCGACGACACCGTGCTGATGGACGGCAACCACTACTTTCCCGAAAGTGCGCTCAAACGCGAGTTCGTCACCTTCAGCAACCACAAGACCATGTGCCCACGCAAAGGCCAGGCCACCTATCTGTCGCTGCTGGTCCAGGGCGAGCTCAACCCCGATGCCGCCTGGACCTATGCCGACCCCAAGCCTGAGGCCGAAGAGATCCGTGGCCGCATTGCGTTCTGGAAAGGCATCAAGGTAGCCGCCTGACGCACCCTGACGGCGCATGGAAGCCGCACCCAGACCCCTCGGGTTATCCCTGCCCGCACTGGACAATCATGTGGATAACTTTTGACAAGCCCTGTATGGCAACGCCAAGTGCTTGATTTGTAAAGGAATCCCCTGCACCGCCTGTTTTTTAGGCAGCACAGGATGCAGGGGCACCGGTTTATCCCAGCCCGCACGGGACAATGCTGTGGATAACTTTTGACAAGCCCTGTATGGCCGCGCCAAGTCCTTGATTGGTAAAGGAATCCGTCGCATTGCCTACTTTTTAAGCATGCGCCCGGTGAAAAGCAGTTTGCGTAAAACACTCACTTTTTAATAGCTATTTGCGCTTTTCCAATAAGCGCCAGAGCCACTTTTTATTCAAAAATGTCCTCCCACGCCCGTGCACACAGCCCTGCCGCCGCGCGCAACAGTGGCCCCATCCTGGAAGTGCTGCAGACCTTGCTGCCCCAGCAGGGCGCCGCGCTGGAGATTGCCAGCGGCACGGGCCAGCATGCGGCCTGCTTTGCGGCGGCCTTGCCCGGCTGGACCTGGCAGCCCACGGATGCGCAGCCAGCGGGCTTCGCCTCGATCGCCGCGTGGAGCGCCGACGCAAGCGCCCGGAACGTGCACGCACCGCTGCTGCTGAACGTGCTGTCCGACCGCTGGCCCAGCACGGGCCCTGCGTTCGATGCCCCCTTTGACCTCATCTACTGCGCCAACATGCTGCACATTGCGCCCTGGGCGTGCTGCGCCGGCCTGATGCAGGGCGCCGCCCACCACCTGGCGCCCACCGGGCACCTGGTTACCTACGGCCCCTACCTCGAAGTCAATGTGCCCACATCCCCCGGCAACCTGGCGTTTGATGCCAGCCTGCGCGCGCAGAACCCCGCCTGGGGCATTCGTGCGCTCAGCGATGTGGCGCGGCACGCGCAGCACGCCGGCCTGCGCCTGGTTGCGCGCCACGCGCTGCCCGCCAACAACCTGCTGCTGGTGTGGCAACACGGGCAATGAAAAAGGGCGCTGTCATGGGGGAAAGGGATGAGTCGCTCATGGTTTCAGGGTGGGTG
>NZ_QOZT01000061.1:0-24422 GCF_003345135.1 Acidovorax sp. BoFeN1 | reverse complement strand
AAGGGCGGAAATCGGGCCTCAGCGCCCCGCGAACTGCCCAAATGGGCCGCGCGAGAGGCATAAAAGTCCAAAAAACTGCGTCATCCAGGTTTGCGCGGAAATTTTCGACGGCTTGTTCAGCGTAGCCCTAGGCCACATGTAGGGCACAAAACCAGCGCCCTGGGCCTTGACGGTGCGCACAAATTCCATGAACAGCGGCAGGCCGTTGGGTTCCTTGTTGCCGCTGAGGTCCTGCCCGTTCAGCTCGGGCCGGATGGGGTGCATCACCATGCGGGGATGCATGTCGTTGATCCAGATGTATTCATTGCCGCTGTAGCGCAGGGCCTGGATGGCCGCCGCAGCACGTTGCCGTGCCTCTTCCTCGGGCATCGCGCCCTTGCTGCTGAGCGCCTGGAAGTGCACCGCAATGCCGTGGGCCACCTCCACCACCTGGCGCACGCCGGTCTGACGCTCTTCAAGGATGAGTTTGCGTTCGGAGAGCAGGAACCAGGCCGTCATGACCACCATGCCCAGGAGGGCGCACAGCACCAGGAGTGCCAGTTTTCTTGCAATAGTCATGGAGCGTTCTGAAGAGAAAAAGAGAGATGAAAGACCCGCACCCGTGAATCAATGCGGAAGATGGCGTGTGTTACATGCGGATTCTATTCTTTGATGCCTGAAACACTCAATTGGCATTCTCGGGTGGTATGCGTTTGCCCACGCCGTGCTGCGCAAACGCGGCTGCTGCAGAAAACCGGGCCGACAATGCCGCCTGCTGCAGGTGCTTCGGCTAAACCAGCTGTGCCGCCACCAGCTCTTTTTTGAGATAGGCGTAAAACAGCGGCGCTGCCACCAGCCCGGCGGGCCCGAAAACGGCCTCGGCTACAAACATCACCGAGAGCAGCTCCCACACGCCCATCTGCGTGCGGCGCCCCACCACCTTGGCGTTGATCACGTATTCGGCCTTGTGGATGAGGATCAAAAAACCCAGGCAGGCCGCCGCAGCCAGTGGCGACACCGACAAGCCCACGATGGTGATGACCACGTTGCACACCAGGTTGCCCACAATGGGCACCAGCCCGGCCACAAACGTGAACGTGATCAGCATCGGCGTGTAGGGCAGTCGCAGGTCCCACAGCGGCAGCACGAACAGCAGGAACAGGGCCGTGAGCAAGGTGTTGAAGGCGGCAATCCAGAACTGCGCCGCCACGATTTGCCGGAACGCTTCGCCAAACAGCGTAATGCGCGTTTTGAGCTGCTGGGCCAGCGGGGCCTGCGCCAGCACCGGTGGCCGCACAGCGGCGAGCGCACCGATCAGCAGGCCCACATAGGCGAACAACAACCCGGCCAGCCAGGCGCGACCGGCCATGGCCAACGAGCCCGCCTTGGCACCCAGGTAGTTGGCGATGATGCGCTGGATTTCCGCAGCGCCCTCGGGGAGATGGGAGGCCACATCCACCGGCAGCTTCAGGCGCAGCTCCAGAACGGTGCGCGCCATGTAGTTCAGCAGTTCCTGGTATTGCTGCGGGGCAGTGACCAGGTAGCCACGCGAGTGCGTGAGGCCCGCCGCCAGCAGTGCCAGCGGCAACAGCATCACCAGGGCCGCAGCGGCAATCTGTGCCGCACGCAGGCTGGGGGCTGTTGGGGCGTTGTGGCGCTGCAGGCGCCTCAGCCCTTGTGCAAACCAGCCCGTGAGTGCGCGGGTCAGCAGAAAGCCCAGGCACACGCACAGCAGGCCGGGCAACAGGCCGCGCCACATCACCAGCAGCAGCGCTGCCGCCATCAGCAGGTAGCTGGCCACCACAATGCCCTGGCTCAGTGTGCGCGGTGGTGGCGTGGCGGGGGCGTGCTCAGGCTGTGTGGCGGCGTTGGGGGCCGGGGAAGGGCGTTGCGCCATGCGCGACGAGGGGATGGAACGAACCCGGCGCCGATCAGGCCACCACTACGGCGGCACCTTCGCCGCGCGGCGCAATGGCGCCAATGGTGTAGACCTGCTCGCCCGTGGCCCGCAGCGTGGCGGCCGTGGCTTCGGCATTCGCCGCATCCACCACCACCACCATGCCAATGCCGTTGTTGAAGGTGCGGTTCATCTCGATGTCGTCAATGCCGGCGGTCTTTTGCAGCCAGGCAAACAGCTCGGTCTGGGGCCAGCTGCCTTTTTGCAGGTGGGCAGCGGTGCCCTCGGGCAGCACGCGCGGGATGTTCTCCAGCAGGCCGCCGCCGGTGATGTGGGCCAGCGCCTTGATGGGATGTTGCGCCAGCGCGGCCAGCACGTTCTTCACATACAGGCGCGTGGGCTCCATGACGGCCTGCTTGAAGGGTTTGCCGTCTAGTGTGGCGGGCAAGGTGCCCGCTGCCTCGGCACGCTCGATGCACTTGCGCACCAGCGAGAAGCCATTGGAGTGCACGCCGCTCGATGCCAGGCCCAGCACCACGTCGCCGGGCTTCACGTCCTTGCCGGTCAGGATTTTCGATTTTTCGACCGCGCCCACGGCAAAGCCTGCCAGGTCGTATTCGCCTGCAGGGTACATGCCGGGCATTTCTGCGGTTTCGCCGCCAATCAGGGCGCAGCCCGAAAGCTCGCAGCCCCTGGCGATGCCGCCGACCACGGCAGCGGCCGTATCCACATCCAGCTTGCCGCAGGCGAAGTAGTCCAGAAAGAACAGCGGCTCGGCACCTTGCACCAGCACGTCGTTCACGCTCATGGCCACCAGGTCGATGCCCACGGTGTCGTGCATGTTCCATTCAAAAGCCAGCTTGAGCTTGGTGCCCACGCCGTCGGTGCCGGAGACCAGTACCGGTTCCTTGTAGCGCTTGGGCACCTCGAACAGCGCGCCAAAGCCGCCGATGCCGGCGAGCACGCCCTCGCGCATGGTCTTTTTGGCCAGCGGCTTGATGCGCTCGACCAGGGCGTCGCCTGCGTCGATGTCAACGCCAGCGTCTTTGTAAGACAGGGGGGAAGGAGTGGATGCGGAAGAGCTCATGGCAGGGATGGCACGGACCAGCGTGCGCGGCAGACTAAAATTTGCGCAGATTTTACGGGTTGTGCACCGCGCACCGTCCGTTCACCCTTACTTCCTGCTTCGTTTTGACTTTCACGCCCATGCTGTCTCCTGTGATCCATCCCTGCGCCTGCCCTTGTGTCAGCAGGCTGCAGCCATGAAACAGCTGGCCCTGGACATCGGCCTGGCCACCGGGCCCACTCTGTCGCGTTTTTTCGCCGGCCCCAACGAGGCCGCGCTGCAGCATCTGCGGCTGTGGGCAGGGGAGGGCAGCCAGCCGGACACCCGCTCACCGGTGCCCACCTACCTGTGGGGCGAGGCGGGCAGTGGCAAGACCCACCTCCTCAAGGCGGTGCGACAGGCCTTGAGCGACCAGGGCGCCAGCGTGGGCTGGCTCGATGCTTCGGTGGCCATGCCTGCCGAGTTTGACGAGCGCTGGGCTGCCGTGGTGCTGGACGATGTGCACCTGTACAGCACCGCTCAGCAGGCCATGGCCTTCAACTGGTTTGTGAATGCCATCAGCCCCGCCAACGGTGCGCCGCGCTGGGTGCTGGCGGCCGGCAACCTGCCACCCGCCGACCTGCCGCTGCGCGACGACCTGCGCAGCCGCTTGGGCTGGGGCCATGTGTTCCAACTGCAATTGCTCGACGAAACCGCCCGCCGTGCAGTGCTGCGCCAGGAGGCCGATGCCCGGGGCGTTTTTCTGGGCGATGAGGTGATGGACTTCATGCTCAACCGCTTCTCGCGTGACCTGGGCAGCCTCATGCAACTGCTCGATCAACTCGATGCCTATGCGCTGCGCACCCAGCGCGCCATCACCATCCCGCTGCTCAAGGCCATGCTGGAGTCGGAATGATGAGCACCCCCCTGTGTCGCCTTCGGCGCCTTCCCCTCTCTCTTGAATCGCTGCGCGATTCGGAAGGGGGACGCTCCCGGCGCGGCGGGGCGGCCCTTGCGCGGGAGCCCTGGCGTGGGCCGCGCCAGTTGCTGCTGCGGGTTGGATTTATCGCATGCCAAAGAATCAATGACTGATACCCAGACAAAACGTCCCCGGCTGACGCTGTTCGACCTGGACCACACGCTCTTGCCCATTGACTCCGACTACGAGTGGGGCGAGTTCACCATCCGCATTGGCTGGAACGACCCCGTGGAGTTTGCGCGCCGCAACGACGAGTTCTATGCGCACTACCAGGCCGGCACGCTCGATGTGCACGACTATGTGCGGTTTGCCATCGAGGCCGTGCGCCAGCGCGGGCCCGAGGCCGCTGCGGCCGCCCATGCCCAGTTCATGCGCGAAGTGATCGGGCCAGCCATACAGCCGCAGGCGCGCGATCTGCTGCGCCAGCACCAGGCGGCCGGCGATGAGGTACTGATCATCACTGCCACCAACGAATTCGTGACCCGGCCCATTGCCCAGGCCCTGGGGGTGCAGCAGTTGCTGGCCATGCAACTGGCCCGCGATGCACAAGGCTGGTACACCGGCGAAATCGACGGAATTCCCACCATGCGCGAAGGCAAGGTGCGGCGCATGGAACAATGGCTGGCCGAGCGGCGGCTTTCGTGGGGCGATGTGGAGAGCACCTTCTACAGCGATTCCATGAACGATGTGCCGCTGCTGGAAAAAGTCAACCACCCTGTTGCCACCAACCCCGACGCCCGGCTCAGAGCGCTGGCGCATGAGCGCGGCTGGCGCATACTGGACCTGTTTTCGGACGGCACAAACCAGAATGCACAGCCCGCCACCGCGCAGGATGCCTCACCCTGAAACTGCACCCTGACCGCATGTTTGCGCCGCTCCACCTGTTTACTGCATACCCATGATCAAGAAGTTCATCAACAAACTGCTCGGCAAATCCACGCCCGGCACCTCGGGCGGCAAGCCGCATTTCGGCAAGCGTGAAGAGGTGCCCGCCTCGGTGCATGGCATCAACCCCGAGCTGGTGGACCGCCGCGCCGCCGACGTGGTGGCCACCCTCAAGCAGGCGGGCTATGAGGCCTACATCGTGGGTGGCGCCGTGCGCGACCTGCTGCTGGGCCTGCGCCCCAAAGACTTCGACGTGGCCACCAACGCCACACCCGAGCAGGTTAAGGGGCTGTTTCGCCGCGCCTTCATCATCGGCAAGCGCTTTCGCATCGTGCACGTGGTGCATGGCCGGGGGCGCGAGCACGAGGTGATCGAGGTCTCCACCTTCCGCGCCTACCTCGACAACGCTGCCGCAGGCCAGGTGGCGGGCAACGAAAAGACCAGCAAGGCTCAGCTGTCGGGCATGCAACATGCCGTGGATGCCAGCGGCCGCGTGCTGCGCGACAACGTCTGGGGCCCGCAGGACGAAGACGCCACGCGGCGCGACTTCACCGTCAATGCCATGTACTACGACCCGGTGAGCCAGATCGTGGTGGACTACCACAAGGGCCTGCAGGACGCCAAGAAGAAAACACTGCGCATGATTGGCGACCCCGCCACGCGCTACCGCGAAGACCCCGTGCGCATCATTCGCGCCGTGCGGTTTGCGGCCAAGCTCAGCGCCCTGGGCTTCACCATCGAGACCAAGACTGCCGCGCCCCTGGTGCAGTCGCAACTGTTGCTGGCCGAGGTGCCGCAAAGCCGCATGTTTGACGAAATGCTCAAGCTGCTGCAAACGGGGCATGCCATTGCCACTATCGAGCAACTGAAGAAGCTGGGGATGGCCAAGGGCATCTATCCGTTGCTGGACGTGGTGGTGGAGCGTGCCGCCACACCGTTTGTGAACGCCGCCCTCACCGACACCGACCGCCGGGTGGGCGAAGGCAAGCCCGTGGCACCCAGCTTTTTGCTGGCCTGCGTGCTGTGGGAGGACGTGCGCAATGGCTGGACAGAGCGCCAGAACCAGCGCCAGCACCCTCTGCCGGCGCTGCAGGAGGCCATCGACGAGGTGTTTGACAAGCGCATTGGCGACGTGTCGGGTCGCGGCAAGCTGGCGACCGACATGCGTGAGATCTGGGTGATGCAGCCGCGCTTTGAAAAGCGGGTAGGCAGCGGGCCCTTTGGCATGGTCGATCAGTTGCGTTTTCGCGCAGGATTCGACTTCTTGCGCCTGCGTTCCGATGTGGGCGAGGTCGAAGAAGCCCTGGCTGAATGGTGGCAAGACTTCCAGGGCGCCAGCGATGAACGCCGCGAAGACCTCATGGACCAGGCCCGCGAAGAGCAGAAAGCCCGCCAAAAGACCCAGCCTGTAGTCAAACGCGTGCCACGCAGCGCACCCGCCGCAGGGGCTGCGCCCCGTGAGGCGGCCGCCGGTACGGCATCTTTGCCCGACGCCGCCGCGCCGCTGGCTGACGGCGATGCGCCCAAGAAGCGCCGCCGCCGCCGTCGCAAGCCCAGTGCTGGCAATGGCGAAGGCGCTGCCTCTGCCGCCGCTGGCGAATAAGCGGGGTTTTCTTCATGCAGGGTGCCGCACCCCCGGTGGTCAACCCTGTACTTGCGCCTGAGGCCTCCGCTGCCCCCGCAGCATCTGCGCCCGTGTCTGCCTGGATCGGCCTGGGTGCCAACCTGGGTGACCGGCTGGCCACCCTGCGCACCGCCCTGTCGGCCATGGGGGCCCTGCCGGGCACGCGCGTGCAGGGCGTTTCATCGCTGTATGGCAGTGCGCCGGTGGATGCGGGCGGGCCCGACTATCTGAACGCTGTGGCGCAGGTGCAAACCACCCTGGTGCCCCATGCCTTGCTGGCGCAACTGCAGGCGATCGAGCAGGCGGCCGGACGCGAGCGCCCGTACCGCAACGCCCCGCGCACGCTGGATCTGGACATCCTGCTGTACGGCGACGAGGTGATCGACACCCCCACGCTCACGGTGCCGCACCCGCGCCTGCACGAGCGCGCGTTTGCGTTGTGTCCCCTGGCCGAGCTGGCCCCTGACCGGGTGCCAGCGCACCAGCTGGCGACCGTGGCCCCGCAGCGCATCGACCGGGTGCAGGGCGCTGACTGGGCGATTCAGGCAACACGTCAAGTCAGTTAGTCAGGTGTTGGAATGCTCCTGAATATATAGCTGCTTGCGCTTATGGAAAAAGCGCTGCAGCCATATTTCATATAAATAAATGGGCGCTACCTGCCGTCGCGGCGGAAGGCGATCACCCCATCCATCAATCCACCTTGGCGCCCGAGGCTTTCACCAGTGACTGGTATTTGGCCCGTTCGCTGGCCATGAAGGCGTCGAATTGCTCGGGGGTGGTGGGCACGGGCTCGGCGAGCAGTGCGCCAAAGCGGGTTCTGGCTTCGGGGGCGTTGAGTGCGGCCACAAAGGCCTTGTTCAGCTTGGCGATCACCGGCTTGGGCGTGCCGGCGGGCGCCACCAGGCCCCACCAGGTGTCGATCGAGAAGCCCTTGAAGGTGCTGGACAGCGGTGGCACGCCGGGCAGGGCCGGGCTGGCCTGCAGGCTGGTCACGGCCAGGGCTTTGAGTTTGCCGGCGCGGATGTTGGGTGCGGCGGTGGCAAGGTTGTCGATATTGAAGTCCACCTCGCCGCTCAGCAGGGCCAGCTGGGCCGGGTTGCCGCCCCGGTAAGGGATGTGCAGGGCAAAGATGCCCGCGCGCTGCTTGAACATTTCGCCCGCCAGGTGGCCCGCGCTGCCGTTGCCGCCGCTGCCATAGTTGAGCTTGGCCGGGTTGGCCTTGGCATAGGCGATGAGGTCGGCCACGCTGTTGATCTTCAGTTGTGCCGCCTTTTCGGCGTTCATGACCAGCACGTTGGGCACGCGCACCATTTGGGTGATGCCGGCAAAGTCCTTGGCGGCGTCGTAAGGCATGCGGGCATACAGCCAGGGGTTCACGGCATGCGTGGCGGTGGCGGCAATGCCGATGGTCAGGCCATCGGGGGCGGCCTTGGCGATGGCGTCGGCGCCAATGTTGCCACCCGCGCCGCCCTTGTTGTCGACGATCACCGTGCCCAGCGAGTCACGCACCCGCTCTGCCAGCGCGCGGGCCGTGATGTCCAGCGGGCCACCGGGGGCGTAGGGAACGATCAGGCGAATGGGTGCGCCCGTGTCCTGGGCCATGGCCAGGGAAGAGGAAAAAACCGCTGCGGCAGCGGCACTTGCGAGGAGGATGTTTCGGCGGTTCATGGCGCCATTGTGCAAAAAACGGAGCAAGCCCCCTGAAAAAAGGCCGCTGGCGGGTGCGATGGGCACCGTGCCGGCGGCCTGCATCCCGGCCAACCGGCAATGTTCAGCCGTGCTTGTCGGCCTCGGAGGTGAAGGAGTCGGCAAAAAATTCGTCGGGCGGCAGGCCGCGCTCGGCGCTGTAGGCGGCGCGTGCCGAATCGACCACGATGGGGGCGCCACAGGCATACACCTGGTGGCCCGACAGGTCGGCAAAATCCTGCAGCACGGCCTGGTGCACAAAGCCGGTGCGGCCCGTCCAGCCGTCTTCGGGCAGGGCATCGGACACCACGGGCACATAGGTGAGGTTGGGCATTTGCGCGGCGCGCGCCAGCATCCAGTCGTGCAGATACAGGTCGCCCGGCCGACGGCCGCCCCAGTAGAGCGTGGTGGGGCGCGTAATGCCCTTGAACTGCATGTGCTCGATCAGCGCCTTGACGGGCGCAAACCCGGTGCCCGATGCCAGCAGCACGATGGGCTTGGCCGAATCCTCGCGCAGGAAAAAGCTGCCAAACGGGCCCTCGATGCGCAGGATTTCCTTTTCCTTCAGGGCGCCGAACACATGGTCGGTGAACTTGCCGCCCGGCATGTGGCGAATGTGCAGCTCCAGCCCCGGGGCCTCGGCCTGCGTGTGGGGGGCGTTGGCCATGGAATAGGCGCGGCGCACGCCACCTTGCAGCAGGAACTCGATGTACTGGCCCGCGTGGTAGCGAAAGGTGTCGGCCGCGGGCAGCTGCAGGCGCAACTGCATGACATCGTGCGATTTTTTCTCGAAGGCAACCACGCGCACGGGCATCTTCTTGACGGGGAAGGCGCTTTCGTCGGTGACCTGGCGCGATTCGAGCACCACGTCGGTCAGCGGATGGGCGCAGCAGGTCAGCACAAAACCTGCGGCTTCTTCGTCGGCCGTCAGGGCTTTGGACTGGTGTTCGCCATGGTGCACGGCGCCGCTGATTTTTTTGCACTTGCACGAACCGCAGGCGCCGTCCTTGCAGCCATAGGGCAGCCCCACGCCGCTGCGGATGGCCGCCGCCAGGATGGCTTCGTCTGCGTTGGCACTGAATGCGCGGCCGCTGGGTTGCACGGTGATCTGGAACGCTGCGTTGGCCGTCTCTGTGCTGGTCATGGTGTGGGTATCCTTGGGCTATTCTTCAAGTTGTCTTCATGCGAACGGCCCCGATTTTGCCCTTAGAACCTGATCGCTCTCTTAACAGCCCCACGGCCTGCCACCGCGTGTGGCTACAGCGCGCGCCTGCAGCACGCCAGAGCCACGGCAAGCGCCGTGCCATTGTGGTGCAGTGGCCCCGCATGGGCGCCGTGCAGCGCCGCTTGCTGCCAGTGCGCGCCGCATTGCGCAGCACGAAGGTGACCCCATGAGCACCGTGGCGGTCACCAGCGGGCTGGGCGCGTTGCCCTCCCGGTTTCGGCGCGAGCGCCTGCTGATCGTGGGCTATGGCGATGTGGGTCAGCGCATGGCGCGCAACCTGCTGACCGGCCCGGGGGCGCAGCGCCTGCGTGTGCTGGCGCTCACCTCCCAGGCCGAACGCGTGGGCAGCCTGCGCGCGCAGGGGGTGACGCCGCTGGTGGGCAACCTGGACCACGCTGCCACGCTGCGCCGTCTTTCGGGCCTGGCCACCCGCGTGGTGCACCTGGCACCACCGCCGGGCGAAGGCGGTGGCGGTGCCGCCTGGTGGCGCGACCCGCGCACCGTGGCCTTGACGCGGGCCTTGCGGCTGCGCAGCCTGCCGGTGTCGCTGGTGTATGCCTCGACCAGCGGGGTGTATGGCGACTGCGCGGGCGCCCTGGTGGCTGAAACCCGCACCGTGGCACCCGGCACGCCCCGTGCCCAGCGCCGCGTGAATGCCGAGCGCGCCGTGCGCCACCTGGGGCGCGCTGGCGTGCGCACCAGCATTCTGCGCATTCCGGGCATTTATGCCCCTGACCGCGAGGGCGGAACCCCCGAGGCCCGTCTGCGCAGGGGCACCCCCGTGCTCACGGCGCAAGACGACGTGTACACCAACCACATCCATGCCGATGACCTGGCGCGCGCCTGCCTGGCAGCGCTGTGGCGTGGCAAGCCCCAGCGGGTTTACAACGTCAGCGATGCCAGCGCGATGAAGATGGGTGACTATTTCGATCTGGCCGCCGACCTGTATGGGCTGCCGCGCCCGCCCAGGGTGCCGCGCAGCACCGCGCAGGATGCGCTTCCGGTGATGCTGTTGAGTTTCATGAGCGAATCGCGCCGGCTTGACAACCACCGCCTGCTGGACGAGCTGGGCTTGCGGCTGCGCTACCCCACCGTGGCCACGGGCCTGCGCGCCTGAAGATTGCCCTCAAAGGCGCCCTGAAAGGCGCCGCCCGGTGTTCAGCGCGGGTAGCTGTTGCCCTGGCTGTCGTAGCAGCGAAACACGTTGCAATGCGTGATCCGGCGAGGTGGGGGCGGCGGAGCCGGCCGGGTGTAGACGGGATAGCGCGGCGGAACCACCACGACCGAAGGCGCCTGCATCTGCCTGCCTGCGCGGGCTTTTTCTACCTCGGCATAGCCCTCGGGGCCCAGGCAGTCCAGGTCCACCTGGCGTTGTGCGGCTTCGACGCGCAGGTTCTGTTCATAGGTGCCGTCGGCGCTGCCGAGCACCACGTCAAGGTTGCGACGTGACCGGGCGCACTCTGCAGACCGCGCATAGTCCTGCGGGCGCGCAGCCGGGCGCGGGGCGCCTGCCGCCAGTTCTCGCTCGCGCCGCGCGTCGCGATCGGCGTCAATTTGCCGGGTGACCGCTTCGGCCTGCAATTGCTGCTGCTTGCGCGCCAGCGCTTGGGCGGCCTGCTCACGCTCGAGCTGGATTTCTTGCGGCGTCTTGCGGGGCTCGACCTCACGAACCGATGCGGCACCCGGGCAGGTGCCATCGGTGTAGGTGACCTGGCCGGTGCGCGCATCGGTACAGCGCAGCACCTGGGCCTGCGCGGTGAAACACACAAGCACCGCACAGGCGGCCAGGCAGTTGCGCACGATGGGCATGGTGGTTTTCCTGAAAGAAGTCCTCAGAACGCGGGTACGTTCTCAACTGCCCTGGCCGCGTGGGGCGTCGGTTCGCCAACGGGGCTGGTCCGGGCGATCGGGTCGGTGCGTGCCGTCGCCACGCTGGCGGCGATCGTCGTCGCGTTGGGGGCGGTTGGCATGATCCCGCTGGGCCTGTTCACGGCGGGCCTGGTCCCGTGCCTGGTCACGCTCACGGTCCCGGCGCGCGTCTTGTTCGCGGTGGGCCTCCCGGGCCTGGCGGGCCTCGCGCTCGCGCCGCGCTTCCCGCTCACGCTGGGCTTCGCGCTGGTGTTGGGCTTCGCGTTCACGCTGGGCACGCTCGCGTTCGCGTCAGTCATTGCGGTCGTCGTACCGGCGTCCAAAATAGCCGGGCGGTGGGGCCACCGGGTAGCCATACACCGGAGGCGGGCTGCCGTAGATATAGGCGGGCTGCTCATACACACCGTAGCCGGTGGGCTGTGGCGTGTAGTAAGGGTCGCCAGGAACCACGGCGCAGCCCGTGGCCAGTGCGGCAAGCGCAACGGCAGAAACAATGCGGGCAAGCGGGTGATGTGTCATGGTGGTCAGATTCTGGCGTTGCGCATGGCGTTCCGCCCATTGCGTAAAGCCCGTGAAAAGCGCCCCGGCGGGGTGTTACAACTTCGCGGTCCTGCGCCATCCATTAGACGCCTGGCGGGCCATTCCGGTTGACCTGCCTCGTGGTGCGCCGCCGTGGTGGGTGCGACGACTGGCGCCACCGCGCCACAGTGCCGCGCAAAACCCTGGTGATCCGCCGGCTCGCCAAAGAGGTTGCGAATGCTATTATTTATATAGCTGTCAGCGCTTTACCAGTAATGGCTAGAGCCATTTTTTGCTTGAATAATCGCCTCGCCGACCCTGTCAGGAGGGCAGCACCCGCCGCATGGCGTCTGCCAGGTCTTCGGCCACAAACTTGGCCACATAGCCATCTGCGCCAACGCTGCGCACATGGTCTTCGTTGGCCGATCCCGAGAGCGACGAGTGGATGATCACCGGCAGCCCATGAAAGCGCGCATCCTGCTTGATCTGGCGCGTCAGCGTGAAGCCGTCCATCTCGGGCATTTCCAGGTCGGTCAGCACCAGTGCCACCTTGTCGCACACAGTCTTGCCTTCGGCCGCTGCCTGGATGGCCAAGGCATTGAGCCGGTCCCAGGCCTCCTTGCCCGACTTCACCATTTCGAAGGGGGCGTGCAGCAACTGCAACTCTTGTTCGATGAGCGAGCGGGCCACAAACGAGTCGTCGGCCGCAAGAATGATGGTGCCGGGCTTCATCACCAGGCGGGGCCCCACTTTCTGGGCATCCACCTGGTTGCCCTCGGGCGGCGACACCAACTGCAAGATGGCCTCGACATCCAGCACTTGCGCCAGCCGCGAGCCATCGGTGTTGCCATCCAGCCGCGCAATGCTGGTTACCAGCTTGCCGGCGGCGCCGCTGGCCTCGGCGGACAGCACCTGTTTCCAGTCGAGCCGCACGATGTCTTCCACCGACTCCACGGCAAACGCCTGCGTGGTGCGCGCATATTCGGTCACCAGCATGATGTTCAGCCCGGTCTTGGGCTTGCAGCCCACAATGGCCGGCAGGTCCAGCACCGGGATGATCTGCCCGCGCAGGTTGACCACCCCCAGCGAATACGCCGTTGCGCCCGCGATGGGCGTGATACTGGGCATGGCCACGATCTCACGGATCTTGAAAACGTTGATGCCAAAAAGCTCGGATTTGCCCAGTGCGCTGTCGGCGCCCAGGCGAAAAAGCAGCAGCTCGAACTGGTTGGTGCCTGTGAGGTTGGTGCGCTCTTCAATATCTCGCTGCACGTTTTTCATGGGAATGTCCTTTGCGTGGATACGCGTTTTTACAAATTTTAGAAGCAGAAGCGCTCGGGCAGTGGGAAATATCAGCCCGCGCCGACAAAGCCGGCCGCAGCCTGGTCGGCGGTGCCCACCGTGCAGGGCCGAAAGCCCCCGCACCATGCGCGGCTGTTACAAGCGGTGGTGGGCCGCACCGGGCCAGACCGGGCCAAACCGCCGTATGCTCTGCGCCTTTTTCCCGTTCTGCCCCGCACCCATGACCGACACCGACGACGACACCCCCACCCCCATCCACGAACCCCGCCTTTGGAGCGACGAGCGCTGGACGGCACGCGTCATCAAGAACGAGGACGACGATGGCTGGGCCGTGTCGATGACGCTGCAGGGCGAGGCCGAGCCCGCGCTGGTGGGGCCGTGGACCATGGGGCGTGACAAGAAAAACCCCAAGCCACTCGATGTGTCAGCCTTCAACACCCTGGTCAAGACGGCCAGCGAGGTGCTGCGCCGCCATGAGCAGCAGCTGCACGCACAGCTCAACAAGAACGTGACGATCACCACGGCCCAAGGCCAGCGGCTGCGCGTGGCCCTGGTCATCGTGCCCGATGAAGAGGGTGCCACGGCCACGCTCAGCGCGCAGGACGAGTTGGGCGAGGAACTGGCGCGCGCGCCCGCGCCGCCCAGCTTCAAGCTCACGCCCGCCAGTGCTCTGGCCTGGGTGGAAAGCGGTTTTGAGCGGCTCCATTGACCGGTGCCGCCGGGCTGTGCGGCAATGCCTGGGGCTTGTTGCGCCGCTCGCCTTGGGACCCGTCCAGGGGCTTCGGAGTGATCTGGCAGAACGACACTTGAGATATCCAGGGGCCGGACTCTCAGGTCTGAATGCTATATAAATAATAGCTGTTTCCGCTTGATTTTATTGGGCTGTAGCCCGTTTCCCCCGGATTTTCGGCGACAGAAAAAAATCCACCCCGGCGCCGCCCCCTCGGGTAACGGAGGGGCTACCGGGGGGCGGCCGTTGATTCAGGCCGCCGTCAGCCGGCGGGCTTGCCGGCCCGGCCCGGGGGCGATTGCATCGTGCCCCTCGCCGGGCAACAGCCGGAACACGGCCACGGCGTCCACCAGCTGCTGCGCCTGCACCTTCAGGCTGTCGGCCGCTGCCGCGCTTTGTTCGACCAGCGCGGCGTTCTGTTGCGTGGCCTGGTCCATCTGCGTCACGGCTTCGCCCACCTGGGCCACGCCCGCGCTTTGCTCGCTGCTGGCGGCGCTGATCTCGCCCACAATGTCCGTCACGCGGCGGATGGCGCTGACCACTTCGGTCATGGTGGCGCCCGCCTTGTCCACCAGCGTGGTGCCTTGTTCCACGCGCTCCACGCTGGCGTGGATGAGGGTCTTGATCTCTTTGGCGGCCTCGGCGCTGCGCTGGGCCAGGCTGCGCACCTCGCTGGCCACCACGGCAAAACCACGGCCTTGTTCACCGGCGCGCGCGGCTTCCACGGCGGCATTCAGCGCCAGGATGTTGGTCTGAAAGGCAATGCCGCCGATCACGCTGATGATGTCGCTGATCTTGCGGCTGCTGTCGTTGATGCCCTTCATGGTGGCCACCACCTCGGCCACCACATCGCCGCCCTGCACCGCCACGGTGGATGCGTTCACGGCCAGCTGATTGGCCTGGCGGGCGTTGTCGGCGTTGGCCTGCACGGTGGAGTTGAGCTCTTCCATCTACGCCGAGGTTTCCTCCAGCGCGCTGGCCTGCTGCTCGGTGCGCGCCGAGAGATCGTTGTTGCCATGGGCGATCTCGCTGCTGGCGGCCGCCACGCTGTTGGCGTTGCTGCGCACATTGCTCACCACGCGCGACAGGCTCATCTGCATGCCATACAGGGCGTTGAGCAACTGTGCAATCTCGTCCTTGCCGCGCACCTCGGTTGCCACCGTAAGGTCGCCACCGGCCACCGGCCACCGCCTGCGACACGCGCACGGCGTTGTCCAGCGGTTTCACCACCGTGCGGCTGAAGGCCACGGCACCGCCAATGCCCAGGGCGCACACCACCAGCATCACCACCAGGCTGATGGTGGTGGCGGTTTGCGCGGTGGCCGCGGCGCGCGCAGCCACTTCGCCGCTGGCCTTGGCGATCAGCGCTCCCGCCTGGTCGATCAGCTGCGAGGGATCGCGGTCCATGCCGGCCACGGCCTTGTCGCCCACCTGGGGGTCGTGGTCGGCCGCTTTGAAGGCTTCAAAACCCTGGCGATAGGCGGCGCCCAGGCGCTCATGGGCCTGCACAAACTGCGACACGCGCTCGCGCCCCTCGCCGGCAGGCAGGGCGGCCAGCAGCTTTTGCGCCTGCTCGTTGATGGATTTTTCCTGCTTTTGAAAAGCTGCCCAGTAGCGCGTGAGCTGCGCCGGGTCTTTGCCGCGCAGCAGCACGTTCTTCCACTCTTGCACCTGCACCTTGAAGCCATTGAGCATGCTGGATGCCATTCGCTCGTGCTCGAAGCTTTGGGTCACGGAGGTCTGGTAGGTGTCGAGCGCCTGGTTCAGGCGGCTGATGCCAAACAGCGCCGCCGCCAACAGCAGCAACAGCGACACGGTAAAGGCGAGAGGGAGTTTGAGGCTGAGCTTAATGGGGAGTCCTTTGGTGCCACCGGCCGATGCGGCAACAGCGAATGGCTGCCACCGGCTTCAGGCGCACTGCCGGCAGGCGCGTGTCGATCGGGGGCGCAGTGGGAATAAATGTATTTATTTGTACGCCAAGGATTTGCAGCGCAAAAATGGCCGGTGGCGTTTTTTTTCAGGCCGGGGCGTCCCGCGTACCCCAGGTGTTGCTTGCCAGCACGCAGCCAGCCGCCACAACAAAACGGCCTTGCCGATGAAGACAAGGCCGAAGTGCGGAGGGTGAAAAGTTGCGCCTTCAAACTCCACAGGTGCACCAGCCGCAACCCTCGGCTGGCGAATTTCCACCGCAGGCGCCATCCCGCGCGGCAGGCAGGCAGCCCCCGCGAACCGATGCGTGGCCGGATGGGATGCCTGAGTGCGCAGATGGCTATCAAATTAATAGCTATTTGCGCTCGTGGATAAAGGGCTACAGCCCGTTTTGATTGAAATTCAGTCCAGGGTGAGCTTTTGCTTGGCGACGACGTCCTTGTACACGGCCAGCTCTTCGCGCATTTGCTTGGCGAATGCCTCAGGGGTGTCGGCCATGATGATGGAGCCCGTTTCCTCGATGCGCTTGCGGATGGCAGGGTCTTGCACCACCTTGCGGACGGCGGCATTGATCCTGTCCACGACGTCCTTGGGCAGGCCCTTGGGGCCGATGATGCCGTAGTAGGCCATGCGGTTTACCGACTCCAGGCCCAGCTCCTTGAAGGTGGGCACATCGGGCAGGGCGGGCACGCGCTGGGGCGCTGCCACCACCAGGGCCGTGAGGCGCTTTTCCTTGATGAAGGGCAGGGCCGAGGGCAGGTTGTCAAAAATCAGCGGCACCTGGCCCGCCACGGCGTCGTTCAGGGCCGGGCCCGAGCCCCGGTAGGGCACATGCACCATGAAGGTCTGGGTGCTCAGCTTGAACATTTCCATCATCAGGTGCGTGATGCTGCCGTTGCCCGGCGATGCGTAGGCGTATTTGCCCGGTTCCTTCTTCACGGCGGCCAGCATGCCCTTGTAGTCCTGGAAGGGCAGCTTGGGGTGGGCCGCAATCACATTGGGCGTGGCGGCAATGTTGATGATGGGCGTGAAGTCGGTGGCGACGTTGTAGGGAATCTTGGGGTTGATGGCGGGGTTGGTGGCCGTGGTGGACACGGTGGCCATGCCCAGGTTGTAACCGTCGGGGGTGGCACGCGCGGTTTCGGCTGCGCCAATGCTGCCGCCGCCACCGCCCTTGTTCTCCACCACCACCGGTTGGCCCAGCTCACGGCCCAGCGGCTCGGAAATGATGCGTGCAATCAGGTCGGTGGTGCCGCCTGCGGCAAATGGCACGAGCAGGCGGATGGGCTTTTGCGGGTAGCCCTGTGCGTGGGCGGCGGTGCCAAAAAGGGCCAGCAGGCTCAGGGCCAGGGCGTTGCGACGGATCATGTGTTGTCTCCTGTTGTTGCAATGGGGAATCCGTGGGGGGCGAAGAGGCGCGCGCACGCGCCTGCCTCAGAGAACCTGTTTGTCGCGCAGTGCAGCAATGGCTTGCGTGTTCAGGCCCAGCTCGGCCAGCACTTCATCGGTGTGCTGGCCCAGCGCGGGGGGGGCGTTGCGCAGCACGGGCGGGTTGGCCGACAGGCGCAGCGGGCTGGCCACGCCAGCGATCGAGGTGATCCCGTCGCCCGCCGATCGGGGCAGCTCCACGCGCAGGCCGCGCGCTTTGACCTGGGCGTCGTCAAACGCCTGGGCAATCGTGTTGACCGGGCCGCAGGGCACGGCCTTGTCTTCGAGCAACGCAATCCATGAGGCCGTGGTGCGTGTGCGCGTGACCGCCTCCATGGCCGGGATGAGGTCGGTGCGGTGCTGCACGCGCAGCGTGTTGGTGGTGTAGCGCGGGTCACTGGCCCAGCTCGGCTGATCGGCAGCGGCGCAAAAGCGCTGGAACTGGCCGTCGTTGCCAACGGCCAGCAGCATGTTGCCGTCCTGCGTGGGGAAGTCCTGGTAGGGCGCGAGGCTCGGGTGGCTGTTGCCCATGCGGCCGGGCGCCTCGCCGGTGGCCAGAAAGCCCGACGCCTGGTTGGCCAGCACGGCCATGCCCACGTCGAGCAGTGCCATGTCGATGTGCTGGCCCTGGCCCGTGCCATTGGTGGCGTTGTCGCGCACGTGCAGCGCCGCCAGGATGGCGTTGCTGGCGTACAGGCCGGTAAAGAGGTCGATCACCGCCACGCCCACACGCATCGGGCCGCCGCCGGGTTGGTTGTCGGCCTGGCCGGTGATGCTCATTAGGCCCGTCATGGCCTGCACCATGAGGTCGTAGCCCGCGCGTTCGGCATACGGGCCGTCTTGCCCGAAGCCAGTGACCGAGCAGTAAATGAGGCGCGGGTTGAGGGCGCGCAGGCTCTCGTGGTCCAGCCCGTATTGCTTCAGGCCCCCGACCTTGAAGTTCTCCACCACGATGTCGGCCTGCAGTGCCATTTGCTTGATCAGCGCCTGGCCCTCGGGCGTGGCCATGTCGATGGTGACCGAGCGCTTGTTGCGGTTGCAGGCCGTGAAATAGCTGGCCTGCGTGGTGTCATTGCCCTCGGCGTCTTTCAGAAAGGGCGGGCCCCACTGGCGCGTGTCGTCACCCAGGCCGGGGCGCTCCACCTTCACCACATCGGCCCCCAGGTCGGCCAGCACCTGGGTGCACCAGGGGCCAGCGAGCACGCGCGAGAGGTCGAGCACCTTGATGCCCGCCAGGGCGCCAGCGGAGGAGGGGAGTGTGGTCATGGATGTCAATCGCTATTTAATTTATAGCTATTAGCGCTTGCTGCATAAGCGCTAGAAGGCAAAAACACCGCAAGTACGGTGTTTTTGCAGCGGCTTGGGCCGTTTCAGCGTGCCTTAGTTGGCAAACGCTGCAATGCCCGTCTGCGCACGGCCCAGAATCAGCGCGTGCACATCGTGCGTGCCTTCGTAGGTGTTCACCACTTCCAGGTTCACCAGGTGGCGTGCCACGCCAAACTCGTCGCTGATGCCGTTGCCGCCCATCATGTCGCGCGCCAGGCGGGCGATGTCGAGTGCCTTGCCGCAGCTGTTGCGCTTGATCAGCGAGGTGATTTCCACCACGTTCTGGTGCTCGTCCTTCATGCGGCCCACGCGCAGGCAGGCTTGCAGGCCCAGCGTGATTTCGGTCTGCATGTCGGCCAGCTTCTTCTGGATGAGCTGGTTGGCGGCCAGGGGGCGGCCAAACTGCTTGCGGTCCAGCGTGTACTGGCGGGCGGTGTGCCAGCAATATTCGGCGGCACCCAGGGCGCCCCAGGCGATGCCGAAGCGTGCGCTGTTCAGGCAGGTGAAGGGGCCCTTCAAGCCCTGCACTTCAGGGAAGGCGTTTTCTTCGGGCACGAACACGTCGTCCATGACGATTTCGCCGGTGATCGAGGCACGCAGGCCCACCTTGCCGTGGATGGCGGGGGCGGTGAGGCCCTTCATGCCCTTGTCCAGGATGAAGCCGCGGATGGGACCGACGGCGCCGCCTTCGGAGACTTCCTTGGCCCAGACCACGAACACGTCGGCCACCGGGCTGTTGGTGATCCACATCTTGCTGCCCTTGAGCTTGTAACCGCCGGCCGTTTTGTAGGCGCGGGTGGCCATGCTGCCGGGGTCGGAGCCGTGGTCGGGTTCGGTCAGGCCGAAGCAGCCGATGAATTCACCGCTGGCCAGCTTGGGCAGGTATTTCTGCTTTTGCGCTTCGGTGCCGAACTCGTTGATGGGCACCATCACCAGCGAGCTTTGCACGCTGGCCATGGAGCGGTAGCCCGAGTCCACACGCTCAATCTCGCGCGCCACCAGGCCGTAGCTCACATAGTTCAGGCCGGCGCCGCCGTACTGCGTGGGGATGGTGGGGCCCAGCAGGCCCAGCTCGCCCATCTCGCGGAAGATGGTGGTGTCCATCTTCTCGTGGCGGAAGGCTTCCAGCACGCGCGGGGCCAGCTTGTCCTGGCAATAGGCGTTGGCGGCGTCGCGGATGGCGCGCTCGTCGTCGGTCAGTTGCTGGTCGAGAAGAAAGGGGTCATCCCATTGAAATGCGGCGTGGGCCATGCGTGTCTCCAGATCAAACAAGAACAAGAAAAGGGCGGGGCCAGGCCCTGCAGAATGCGCGTTGGGCGATGACTTGAGCGGGATCGTAGGCCGATGCCGGAGCCTCTGCAAGCGAGTTCTTTTCATCCAGATATGCGTTTTACGAATTTATGGAATACTGGCGCAAGGGGCTCACGCAGGTTGCTGGGCCGGTTTCAAGTTCCTGTTCATCATGCGCCGCAACATTCCATCGACCCAGGCCCTGGCCTGTTTTGAAGTCGCCGCCCGCCACGAGAGCTACACCCGTGCCGCGCAAGAGCTGTCGCTTACGCAAAGCGCCGTGTCGCGCCAGATCCAGGCGCTGGAAGAGTTTTTGGGCGTGCAGCTGTTTCGCCGCACCCGCCACGGCGTGGTGCTGACGCCCGCCGGTGCGCACTATGGCCGCCAGGTGGCGCGCTGGCTGCAGGGGCTGGAGCGCGACACCCTCGACGTGATGGCCCACCAGGGCGAGGGCGGCACGCTCACGCTGGCGGCGGTGCCCACGTTTGCCACACGCTGGCTCATTCCGCGCCTGCCCCAACTGGCGCAGCAGCACCCCGACATCGTGGTGCACATCGAAACCCAGACGCGCCCCTTTTTGTTTGCCGACACCACGTTTGATGCCGCGCTGTATGCCGGCACGTCCGAGCAGGTGGCCAACTGGCCCGGCGTGCAGGCGCTGCTGCTGATGCACGAAGACGTGCTGCCCGTGTGTTGCCCGCGCCTGCTCGAATCCGCTGCTCCCCGTGGCCGGGGTCGCGCGCACCAGCCTATCGCCGCCGAGGCGCTGGCCGACTTGCCCCTGCTGCAGCAAAGCACGCGCCCCTATGGCTGGCGCCAGTGGTTTGATGCGATGGGGGTGGACGCCCCGCACGCGCTCGACGGCCCGCGTTACGAGCTGTTCTCCATGCTGGCCGTGGCGGCCACGCATGGCATGGGGGTGGCGCTGATTCCGCCGCTGCTCATCGAGGCCGAGCTGGCCAGTGGCGAGCTGGTGGTGGCCTGCGCCCGGCCGTTGCGCGGCGAACGTGCCTACTACCTCATCAGCCCCGCGCAGGCGCAGCCCCCGGTGCTGGCCTCGTTTGCGCGGTGGCTGCAGGGCGCGGCACAAGGCGTGGTGCAGGGTGACGCGCCCGCGTCATGAAGCGCCCAGCCACTGCATGCACCACACCAGCAGTGGCACCAGCACAGCGGTGACCACGCCG
Organism: Acidovorax sp. BoFeN1; assembly: GCF_003345135.1. NCBI lineage: Bacteria > Pseudomonadati > Pseudomonadota > Betaproteobacteria > Burkholderiales > Comamonadaceae > Acidovorax > Acidovorax sp. BoFeN1. The sequence continues at coordinate 3,525 of NZ_QOZT01000061.1, read as the reverse complement.
TTGAGCCCCATGGCCAGCGCGGCAAAGGCGCCGGCCGTAGGGTGCACCTGCAGTTCACGCGCCGTGCCAATGGCGTGGGCGGTAAGGCCCACCGCAAAACCGCGCACCGCCGGATCGTGGATGCGCAGCAGCCGAAGCACCGGCCCCGCGAGAATGGTTCCGGCAATGCCCGTGATGGCCACCGCCACCGCCGCCAGCGAGGACAGGCCGCCCATGCGCTCGGCCACCGGCAAGGCAATGGGCATGGTGGCGGACTTGGGGGCGAGCGACATCAGCGTCTCCAGTGTTCCTCCCAGGGCCCAGGCAATCAGCAGCGCCGATGCAATGGCCGCCGCGCTGCCCACCAGCAGCGCAATGCACAGGGGCCGCCACATGGGGCGGATGCGTGCACGCTGGCCATACAGCGGCACAGCCAGCGCCACCGTGGCCGGGCCGATCAGCAGGCTCAGCAGGCTGACGCCATCGCGGTAGGTGGCATAGGGCGTGCCCGTGGCCATCAACACCACCACGATGAAAACGACGGCCGTCAACACCGGAATCAGCAACGGGTGTGCCCCGCTGCGCCGGTAAAGCGCCAGCGCGCCCAGATAGGCAAGCAGCGTCAACACCAGCCAGGGCAGCGGTGTGCCGGCCAGCGTGGCCACCAGGGCGGGCAGATCGACACTCATGGGGCGCACTTTTCCGCGGGCGCTTGCCTGCGTAGCAGCCAGCGCAGCGTGCAGGCCGTCACCACCAGCGTGACCACGGCACCGCCAACGCAGGCGGCAAGAAACGGCAGCCATTCGCGTGCGATGCGCTCAAAGTGCAGCATCACGCCCACGATGGCCGGAATGAACAGCAGCATCATGGCCTGCAGCAGGCCACCCGCCGTGCGCTCCAGCGCCTCGGGCACCCGCCCCAGCGCGGCAATGGCGCCCAGCAACAGCAACATGCCCATCAGGGCGCCGGGCAGGGGCAGGCCCAGGAGGTGGACCAGGGCTTCCCCCAGCAATTGAAAAGTGAATAGCGCAGCAATGGCGTAAAGCATGGGCATAGGGCATGAACTTGTTCAAAGGGCGGCGCCAGCCACCCGCACCTGCCCATCATCGCCGATACGGCCAGTGGGTTCTTTGGGGCGGCGCTTGCGCTGCGCAGGCCATCGGTCTACCCTGATGCTGCCAGTGGCATATACAACAGCTACCCGGAGACCCACCATGACGAACACTTACCACGCAGCGCATTTTGACCCCACCGTGGACGAAATCGATGTGCTCAAACGGCTGGAGATGGGCGAGGTCATCACCCAGGACGGGGCACTCAAAGAGCACCTCTCGGGGCGGTTGCTGGAGTGGGGGCTCATCAGCAAAAAGGCGGACGGTGAAATGGCCATCACCCCCCAGGGGCGGCAACTGATTGGCCGGCAGGACAACTGAGCTCCCTGTGGCGCACCAGCGCCACTCGATACCAGCCCCCGGCACACAGCGCCAATGCCGGTGCGGCAACGCCCCGCGGCGCCTTGTTGCCGTCAATCCTTGCACACTGACCGGGGTATTGCACCCCGCAAATTTCCCCGCACCGCGATCGCCCTATGCTGGGTGTTCGGTCATTCTTTATTTACCAGGAGCCTGCGTGCGCGCATCGTCACCCGTTCGCACAGCATTGTGTGCTGCCACCCTGGCAGCCTGCGGTCTGCTGTTGCAAGGCTGCAGCACCATCAAACTGGCCTACAACCAGGTGCCACACCTGGCCTACTGGCAGCTCAACAGCTACTTCGACCTGTCCGAAACCCAAACCGATCGCGTGCGCGACGAACTGGGTGACCTGCACCAATGGCACCGCGGCACCATGCTGCCCCGGCATGCCGAGCTGCTGCAAAAGGTGCAGCAGCAGCTGCCGTCTGCCATGTCGCCCGACCAGGCCTGCCGCACCTACGACGCGGTGCGCACCCAGCTCGACAAGGTGGTGACCCAGGCCGAGCCCAAGTTGGTGTGGCTGGCAACCCAGCTCACCGACGCCCAGATCCGCAACCTGCAAAAGAAACAGGCCAGCAGCAACGCCGACTGGAAAGAGGAATGGGTCGACCTAACGCCCGACAAACTGCGCGAGCAGCGTTTCAAACAACTCTCGTCACGCGCAGAAACCTTTTACGGAACCCTGGACGAACCGCAAAAAGCCGCACTGCGCGCGTATATCGCCCAGTCATCGTTTGACCCCCAGCGCACCTACGCCGAACGCCTGCGCCGCCAGAAAGACCTGGTGCAAATGCTGCAAAAAATTGCCCAAGACCGCGCCAACACCGAGCAGGCCCGCACCCTGCTGCGCGGCTACATCGCCCGCTTCAACACCTCGCCCGACGCGGCCTATCAGCGCTATGCGCAGACGCTGGTGCAAGAAGGCTGCGAAGGCTTCTCGCGCGTGCACAACGCCATGACGGCGGCGCAGCGGTTCAAGGCGGTGCAGTCGGTGAAAGGGTATGAACAGGACTTCCTGGTGCTGGCGGCGCAGTAAGCACAACAAGCCATGACAAGACCGCACGCTGCTGCAACTGCGTGGCCTCGGTTCTGGCCCCAGCTGCGGTGTGCGCCCGTTGCGCGCGCCAAATCCCGGCCGCAAGCGCAAGCGCATGCGCAAATGCTGTCATGCTCAACCCTCTATCCCTCTGGTACCTGTATGCACGTCCGCTCTTGTTGCACTTTGGTCATCGCCATGGCCCTGGCAGGCTCCGCCATGGCGCAGCCCGCGGTTGCGGTGCACGACAGCACCTCATGCGCTGCAGAGCAGACCGAACTCGAAAAGCGCATCGACCTCGCCCGTGCCAAGGGGCGAATGCTGCTTCGCCAGCAACTCGCTGACCAACTCGCCACGCTGCAACACGATTGCAAGCTGCTTTCTGCCGATCAGGGCAGTGCCGCCAACATTCAAAGGCTTGAGAGGGAAATACGGGCACTCAGGGCCGAGCTGGACGCGGCCGAGGAACAACTGCGCAAGCTGAAAGGTGACGCCAGTCGCTGAACGGCCCCTGGGCTGTCGTCCCTACCCCCTTGGGGTCCGTGTCGTCGCATTCGCGTCATCGCGTGGCTTTGCCGGTGCGAGGCGGGCCTGGAAAATGCGCCGAAAATGGCACTTTAGCCAATGGAAAGCCCCTGTGAATCAACACGTTGCCCATGCCCAGCTGATCGCCACTTACAAAAGGGCGCAGGCAGACGCCGCCCACAAGCAAGGGCTGATCAAGGCTGTAGCAGCCAAGGGCCCCAAGGCCATCCAGGCGGCTGTGGATACGGCCGCCAAAGCAGCCAAGCGCAGGGATGGATATGCGCAAAAGCTCGCCGAGCTGGGGGTGGTTCTCCCGGATTGAGCGGGGCTTGGGGTAACACCTGCCCCAACCACCACCCCCCGGATTCCGGCACCCATCAGCGCACGTTCGCGCACTGGCCAAAGCCACTCCCCACAAGGGAAAAAGAAAAAGGCCGGTAGCTAATGAAAGCTACCGGCCTTGTCTGTGGTGCCTGTGCGGCACCGCTGGGGCTCAGGGACTGAGGGGTAGGG